>DAIO01000175.1:0-9339 GCA_002498745.1 Methanosaeta sp. UBA533
AGATTTCTCAGTCATGTGGCCATTGTGTGAAATACTATTCTGACTACTATTTTGGATTTATTCTCGAAAATAAGCTTTAATAGATGTTTTAAGCAACTAACTACAACTATCGACTATTGGAAAGTTTTATATACCACTAAAACCAGGTTTACATTGTGCCAAAATGGCCAGACAACCTGTCTCAATACATATAGACAGGGCGGATGGAGGGCTTATTCGTCTGAGGGGATGGATGAACCTTTGCAGTATATCTGAGAAGTAGAAGCAGTGTCAAGTGAGCATATCTGGGGCATCGGGGCGATTTGCTCCATCACAACAATTGTGGTAGGGCTAAAAGTTCTTGATGGCAAGCTCACCACAATCCGACTGGAACGTCTACCAATAGGGATGGCATCGGGAGTAGCAATGAAGGGGATATCGATGATCTCAAAATGGTCTTTCGATGGTTGTATAATTGCTTCACAATTAGTCCGCTTCTCATATACAAATGGCACAAGGGGTAGCAAGAAGGGGTGCATAAGGGTCCTGGTTGATCATCTGTCTGAATGACTGTTCACAGCTGGGAAGGGACGGCTTGTGAACGGGCGATGGGATGATCCACTGCCTGGATATATCAAGATGCTCGTGGCTGGAAAGGGACGGCAATGAGCAGCTGTTGGCAGAGCTGGGATCGAGGTGCAGCAGGGCAAGGTATGCGAGCAAGGGAAGTTTGACCTGGTTTAAAGGGAGACCAGGGAAATGGTCTTGCTCAGCCTATCTGTCGGATGAAGGGATGGCACGAGAAGCTGTGGATCGGATCAGGAAGGTGAGCAATCTTGCTGATCCGGTCAAGTGACAGAGTGCAGAACGAAGCGAGATGGATTTGCGGAGGGGGATACAATTGAGAGGACAGATCAAGCTATTTACATTGCATATGAACCTGGAGAAATCTGATCAATCGAGGCTCTCCAGGATTAGAGACAGCAAGGGCATCAATCTCAAGCGGTATTGCTCCTCTGGGGAAGAATCAACCCTCCCAGCTTTCGAATTGATATCCTGAAGGCGATAGGCCGGAAGATAAGGCGGAGGAGAGCATGAGGATCCGGATTGAGATAGAAGATGGCGGATTCAAATCATCTCATGAATTTGAGTCGCAAAGCATAGATAAGGATGCCTTAAGGGATAAGATCATAGGCTTTCTCTCAGCTTCCGGTATCTTCGATAGCAAAGATGAAAGGGGAGCAATAGCGCCTGCACGTGATTACCGCAGCAGCGGCACTCTCATGGACCGCCTGGAGCACTTCATCAAATACGAATTCTCCAATACCTGGTTTACATCTCAGGAGCTGAGGGAGCGGTATGAGACCGTAGCGGACGATATCAAGCTCAGCACTGTCTCTACTTATCTGTCGCGAATGAACCGCGATGGTCTGCTGGAAAAAAGGGGAAACAGAAACAACAGGCAGTATAGACTGATTGAGATGATCGAGCCTGAATTGATACCAAGTCATAATTATCAGCGCCAAAACAGCTATGAGAAGAGAGGAGCAGAGGGTAGATAAAAAATATTGGCCGGAAGAGCATCAACCCTTTTCCACCGCCTCCGGGTTTCCACTGTAATTCCGGCCTTTCTGCTCTGAATCAATAAAGCTGGCTACTGGTCACATTGATGCTGTATTTAGCCAGATCGTTCTTTGGGTTTATCTCCAGCACCCTCTCGAAGGCCTGGAGTGCTTCCTGGAAACGGCTCTGCCCAGCAAGTGCCAGGGCCAGGGAGTATTGAGCGAATTCATTCTCCGGATCGAGGACGACGGCCCTCTGGAGGCTCTTTAGAGCCAGCTTAGCCTCTCCAGTCCTCTCCTGGGCCAGGCCCAGCTCCAGCCACAGAACGGGATCATCAGGAGATAGCCTGGTTGCATTCTCGAAGGCTTGCCTGGATTGGTTATGTCTGTCCATCAATCTGTACACCTGGCCCAGGTTGTACCAGACGTCCGCTGAGGTTGAACTGATCCCAGCTGCTTTTTGCAGGCTTTCTCTTGCCTCATCGTATCTTCCCAAGGCAGCAAAAATGCTCCCCCGATTAGACCAGGCGGCGGAGTCCTCCGGATTGAGGGAGACGATCTCATTAAAGCACTGCAGGGCTCCAGAGCTATTGCCTGTGGCTGCCAGAGCCAGCCCTTTTCCCATCAGGCTCTCGGTGTCATTGGGCTCTTGGCCAAGGGCCCTGTCAAAAAGGGGAATGGATTGGCCGTACTCCCCCTGGGCGCAGAGGATGTTCCCCAGTCCTCTGTAGCCCCGGACGCTGGGCTCTTCTGCTATAGCGGCCTCGTAGTAGCTGCGGGCCTCTTCCAGTCTTCCCTTTTGATGGAGAGCTTCTGCTAATCCCATGAGAGCATCCGGATTTTGCGGCTCGATATCCAATGCTCTATTGAAGCTCTCTATAGCCGGATCTATATTCGTCTGCAATAGGAGAATCTCTCCTCTTCCTATCCAGGCGGCGGAGCTATTAGAATCGTATACAAGAAGCTCCTCATAAGACTGCAGAGCCTGGTCGAGGTTCATGAGATCCAACTGCGCTTTTGCCATCCCCAGCAGCGCTCTTGCGTTCTTCGGATCCTGTCCCAGAATGAGGCCATAATGCTCAGCTGCTTCAGAAGACTCATTCCTCTCCAGAAGGTCGTCTGCGATCTTCTGCAGGGCTATGATATTGTCCGGCTCCAGCTCCAGGATCCGGCTGTAGCACTTTAGAGCTTCCTTTGATCTGCCCAGGCTGCCAAGGGCCAGCCCTTTTCCGTAAAGGGCGGAGACGTTATCTTTCTTTAGCAGGAGGGCAGCGGAATAGCTCTCCAGAGCTGACGAAAAGTTCCCCATGGCCAGGAGAAGATCGCCTTTGCCAAGAATCGTCTGAATATCATGGGGGTTGATCTTCAGGGCCTGATCGAAGGCCTGGAGTGAGGAGCTGTAATCCTCAATGGCATAGCGGACCATGCCCAGTCCCCGCCATGATTCGAAGTCCTCCGGATTTTTCTCCAATACCGCATGATAGTCCTCTTCTGCCCTATCGACCTGGCCGAGCTGGCGGTAGCATTCTGCTCTGCCCTTCAGGGCGAGAATGTCGCTTTCATTCTGTTCCAGCAGGAGGTTGAAGCTATTCAGGGCCTCAGGATAGCGAGCCAGGGTGAGGAGCAGATCTCCCTGATTGAACAGGATCACTGTGTTGTTGGCCTCCAGGCTCAGCGCTTTTTTATAGCTTCTCAGGGCGTGATCGTAGTCCTCGAGCATCAACTGGGACTGAGCAAGGCGGTTATATAGGGTCATGTTTCCAGGATCGAGGCGCAGGGCGCTGTCGAAGCATAGCTGGGCCATCCTGTACCTTCCTGTCTCCATCATTATCTCTCCTTTCAGGCTCCAGGCTTCATCGAGGGACTGATCTATCCTCAGAACCTGGTCGAGGGAGCGAATCGCTTCTTGAAGATAACCCAGCTGGAAGAGGATCCGTCCTTTGAGCAGCCATGCTTCGGCCAACTCGTCATCGATCTCCAGCGATAGGTTGATGCTCTCCAAGGCCAGGGGATACGAGCCATTTTGGCTGTAATTCATAGCCTCTCTCAAATAAAAGTCGGAGTTAGGGATAGAGGTACCGCCGGTGGTGGTGGCTGAGGAGGGAGGGGATTCGAAGAGGAGCAAAGCACAGGTCAAGAGAAGGCAGATTGAAAGGACCCTGGTCCTAAAGGAGCGTTTATCCATTGGCATCAGGATCATTTGTCATCGCTTATGGGATAAAATTAACCTTCAAAAGAGGAGTTTTTTTCCCCGCCATGAATATCATTGCAGGACCAGTTCCACTATATCGCCATCATCGAGCCTCAGCTCATCCCGCAGCCGCAGGGGAGATATGATCTCCACCAGATCCGGAGGATAAGAGCTCCTGTCTGGCCGGATGATTGCCCCCTCCAGGCCGTTTAATTTTATCTTATAGCACTTGCATTCCCCAAAATACCTCTCCTCCTCTCGAAATCCCTCTATAAGGATCTGATGAGGACCGGGATTGAAGGGCTCATCGAGCTTTATGTTAAGCGTGCCGGGAAAGGGCACAAATCCCAGCTTCCGGAAGAACTGATGGCGATAGCCCTTTCGCGAGATATAGTACTGCCCCTGGCCCAGCCCGCCCACCACTCTTCCCCGCATATCTAGGCCTTTCTCCTTCGTCCTCCTCCCGTGGTCAGGATCAGGTATATCGACTTGAACGTATTCCCGATGAAGAACTTGGGAGGTGTCCTCTTGCCTATGATCCTTGTCCTTCCCGCCTGGATGGCCTCTATCGCCTCGAATGCATCTGCTGCCTCTATCTCCGTGACTCCAAGGCCCACGGTGGCGGCAAAATGCGAGTCGCTCCCTGCGACTGCAGGAAGGTGGCGCCTCTTTGCCCCGATCAGCGCCCGGGCATTGGCTATGCCGAAGAGGTGCTTGGAGTTGTAGACCTCCACAGCATCGCACTCCGGTATGCGCCCGATGGCATGGCGGAAGGGGTGATATGGATGGGGGACTATCGCTATTCCTCCCTGCTCGCGGGCCAGGTCTGTGGTCTCCTCCGGGCTGAGCCCTCTGGGAGGAAGCTGGGAGATTCCCAGGACCAGCAGATGGCCTTCAGAGGTTGTGACCTCTGCTCCGGGGATGAGTATCAGATCCTGCTTATCCTCTCGGATGATCTTCATCGCCTGCTGGGATCCTCTCAATGTATCGTGATCGGTAATCGACAGGCCGTCGAGGTCCCGGCGAGCGGCAGCCCTCAGAATAGTCCTGATATCGTCCCGTCCATCTGAGCAGTTGGAATGGACGTGCAGATCAAACCTCATTTGTAAACCCCGGGCACGGCCAGACGGCCCTGGAGAGCGGAAGCGGCAACAGTAGCAGGGCTGGCCAGATAGACCAATCCTCCTTTGCCCATTCTGCCTGGGAAGTTCCGGTTGGAGGTGGAGACGCACACCTCTCCTTCTGCCAAGACCCCCATATGGGCTCCCAGGCAGGGACCGCATCCCGGAGGACCGATCATGGCACCCGCTTCCACCAGAGTCTGGATGATTCCCTTCTTAAGCGCATCGAGCAGAACCTCTCTTGAAGCGGGTATTACCAGGGTTCTGGCCTTTACCCTCTTCCCCCTCAGTATCCTGGCAGCCGCCTCCAGGTCCTCCAATCTGCCGTTGGTGCAGGTGCCTATGAAGGCCTGATCTATCTTTAGCCCCGCTAATTCAGAGACTGGCCTGACGTTGTCCACCCGGAAGGGGGCCGCCACCTGGGGTTCAAGCTCAGCTATATCGTAATCGTATTGCTGCTGGTATGAATCCGGGTCAGAGAAAACCTGAGTGTACGGCTGGCGCGCCCGGCCACGGAGCCACTCATCTGTCTTATCATCCGGTGGGACGATGGCCGCCTTAGCCCCCATCTCCACTCCAAGGTTGCAGAGGGTCATCCTCCCTGATATGCTCAGACCTTCAATGGCGGTACCGATATACTCGACTGCTTTGTAGGTGGCTCCATCTGCACCCAGATCTCCTATCACCTGGAGAGCAATGTCCTTGGCAGAGACGAATGGGGCAAGTCTTCCCTCCACCGTTACCCCTATGGTCTCGGGCACCCTGAACCATAACCGGCCAGCAGAGTAGATCTCGGCCATGTCCGTTGCCCCAACGCCTGTGCCGAAGGCTCCAAAAGCGCCATAGGTGCAGGAATGGGAGTCCGCTCCCACCAGCAGCGTGCCGGGAAGGGCGAAGCCCTGCTCTGGGAAGACCTGATGGCAGACCCCAGTTCCGCAGTCAAAGAAGTGGGATATCTTCTGCTCGCGGGCCCAGTTTCTCACCTCTCTTTGCAGATCGGCAGCGGTCTCATTGTTGGCTGGGACGATGTGATCGTATGGCACAACCACTCTATCCGGATCCCAAACCCTCTCTGACCCCATCTCCCGGAAGGATCTGATGGCCAGCACCGATGTCCCGTCATGAGACATGGCATAATCTATTTCCGCCTCCACGATCTCCCCAGGCTCTGCCATCCCGTCATAGCCGGAGGCGCGGGAGAGTATCTTCTGGCTTATAGTCGCCAAGTCCCTTTCTCCTCAGTGCTGCTCATGCTCTCTATCAATGGCGATCCTCCATCATCTCAGGCATCTGTTATCGATCTCTTTTGCACTGAATCTCTTCCTCCGAGGGCATCATATAGGCGATATCCTCTGCCGGGTGGCGGTAGAGCCGGGAGCCGAGTCGTTTCTGATCCAGGATATGCCCTATCAGGCCGATGCTGCGGCCCAGAGCAAAGAGTCCGTTCAGATATCCCAGGCGCACCACCTCATCTATCTCCTCTTTGCTGAAGGTGCCGCAGGAGCTCATCAGGTCTATGAACAGAATACCGATGCACCCATCGACATTCAGTATCAGGTTACCTTTCTTTGCGGTGGTGAGCTCTTCCACCTGCAGGGCATAGTTCAGAAGCTCGGTCGAGGGGAAGTTGGCCCGGGCATAGCTTATGAGCAGCTGGACTCTCTTGTCCGGGTTCTTTACGCTCTTGATCTTGTGGCCTATGCCAGGGATGTTAATACCCTTCTTTTTCATCTCGCCCACAAACTGCTCCGGGGCGAGGCCGGTCTCTTGTGCCCGCTTGAACTCCCGGGCGGCATCGTCGATTGCCCCGCCAAACCTGGGGCCGATGGTCAAAAGGCCGCTGCATAACGATGAGATAAGATCCTTTCCCGCACAGGAGGCAACTATGGCATTATGTGCTCCCGAGACCGCCGGGCCGTGGTCCGCCACGATCTGGATGACCAGCTCAATGAAGTGGGCGGCATATTCTGGGAGCTCTTTCTTGAACCATAACAGGCCGATGACTCCGCCTATTCCCATCTTCCGGTCCAGGACATCGGATAGCTTCCTTCCTGCATACAGCAGCTCCTCGCCGCTGTCATCGGATATCGTGCAGATGAATGTGGTGGGCTTGCGGATATCGCCCGTGGCCAGAGCCTTGCTGTAGTCCGTGGGGATGCGGGGAACCTCAGGCTCATCGAACTTTTGCACTATACCCTGAATGAGGAGCATATCGTAGACCTGGCGCACCATTTCTCCATAGTCATCGAAAGACCTGGGCACATATGCTCCTGCCTGGCGGAAGGCATCGTTTTTGGCCTGAGCAGTCTCCTTTTCGGTGTTGGCCTTGGCACCGGCATGGCCGAACTGGACGCTGGCCGGAAGGTAGGGCGAGCAGGTGCCTGTGACCCAGGCCACCAGAGGTTTGGTGATCTTCTTCTCTTTGAGGGCCTGGATGATCATGTACTCGTCCTCACCGCCCAGCTCGCCCAGGCAGGCGATCATCTTGATGGCTGGATTTTTCTCATAGCGTAGGATGTGGTCGAGCATGTTCGATCCGGGATAACGGTCTCCTCCGATGGCCACTCCCTCATAGATGCCGTCGGAGTTTCTGGAGATTATATTGAATGCCTCATTGAGCATGCCGCCCGATTTGGAGACGAAGCCCACGCATCCCGGTCGATATAGCTTGGAGGCGATGATGTTCTCGATGGTACCGGCGGTGTTCCCTATGCGGAAGGCACCTGCAGTCATCCCTCCCACCGTCGCCGGACCGATGACGATCTTGTCGATTTTCCTGGCTGTGGCGGCCATCACCCTGGACTGCCTCTCAGGCACGCCTTCGGCGATGACGGCGACGATGCGAATGGTATTCTCCTGCAGCGCCTCCATGGTGGTCTCAAAAGCCGATCGGTGACTGGCAAAGTTGACCATCACGTCTGCCTCCGGGTAGGCTGCAGCTGCCAGGGGGATGGTCTTGTACATGGGCAGGATTATCTCTTTGGTTCCCCAGAATGCCTTATGTATCCCGGCTCTGCCTGGATTTATGATGGCCGAGATGCTGGGCGACGAGCGCTTGCAGACATAATCGAAGTCCAGCATGCGCTGAATGGCATTGGTCTGGTAGCCATAGACGAATGCTTTTGTATTTATGTCAAAGAGAATGTAATCTTTCCTGCTCATTGATTCTCCTCCAGTGCCAGGGGGACGATTCTCGTCATGTGGGTCTCCGGTCCGTGAACCTGGATGGGAACGCCAAGCCTCTGGCCCAGATCCCGCATGAGCTTCAAGCCCTGCTCATAGTTTGGTCCTCCCCGACGCACATAGATCCGGATCCCTGCTTCCTGAAGCTTCTGCTGGTACTCCTCCAGGGCCATGACCACTCCCTTGAAGGTCTTGGCCACATCGGTGAAGTTTGCAATGGCCCCGCCGATGAGCAGCACCTTCCCTTTGGGATTTTTGCTCCGGGTCATCAGATCCAGAATGGTACAGGTGTAGTGGTAGGTCTCCTCGGTATTGGGGTCACCGCTGTACTCACCATAATTGGCCATCTCGTCGGCGTGACCCAAATCGCATATGGTATCGGCATAGACCACGCTCGCTCCGCCGCCGGCGACCATCGTCCAGACCCTTCCCTCCGGGTTGAGGATGGTGAGCTTCAGAGAGGCTCCGGTCTTGGAGTCGATCTCCTTGATGAAGAGCTCCTCCTTGGAAGGAGTCCTGCCGAATGGTTCAGGGAATGCCAGGTCCGACCATCTCTTCTTTTGCCAGTACTCTTCTGCATCATCCAGCTTCGCCACCATATCCAGAGGGACGATTTCGCGGCCCAGGAATGTGAAGGGATTGATCTCCAGGTAGGCAAAGCCGGTATCGCTATAAAACCGCCATAAGGCGGTGATGAATTTCTCCACGAGCGCTCTCTTATCTCCCAGATCTGCCGGCAGCTTGGAGCCCACGTCCAGAGCATCGATTCCTTCCAGGGAGTCCACATGGATAGATATTACCTTCTCCCAGTTCTCCTCCACCCCGACGCCGCCATCCATTGAGAAGAAGATGTTGTCCCCTTCATAATCCGAGCTGATAGCCACATAGTACTCCTCTTTGTGGGGTGTGAAAGGCTCTATCAGGAAATAGGACAGCCTCCCGGTTATTCCTCCTATGGTAACCTCTAAACCCATTTTCTCATTGAGGTATTCCTTTGCTTTCTCCCAGTCCGCATCCAGAAGAACAAGGCCCAGCTTCCCTCTCTTTCCAAAGAGCTGGTCAGGCTTGACCACAAGCCTGGTCGTCTTCAGCCACGGATTTTCTGCCTCAAGCTCTTCTATATCCGTCTCAGGACCAACTAATGCCAGGTTCCCTTTATATGAGAAATCATCGAGGTACTCGGGAAGGTATCTAGCTAGCAGATTCTTTGCGTCATATTCCCTGATGCCTCTTTGTGCCATGTCAAAAACCACCTTCGCCGCCCTAATGCTTTTCTTATTTACAAACTTTTCTCCGGGATAAG
>DAIO01000135.1:0-12529 GCA_002498745.1 Methanosaeta sp. UBA533
CCGCCGTCTCCATGTCTCTGAGAAATAGCAGCACCAGGGCGAGGCTGGGCTGAATATCCCCCTGCAGGTTCTCCCTATCTCCTTCCGCCAGGTTCAGATCAGCGACTGCCACTGCAACATCTGAGAAATATGATAACGCGTCTTCGATGTCATCAATCCCATCGTAGAGGAAGGCGCGGAACAGATCGGCATCCATCAGGGCCTCGCCCTCTGGCATTCTATCCAGTCGGCTCTGAAGGAACCTCTTGAGCCTGGGAAGGAGCTGTCGTATGATCCTGATTCCTTCTCTCCTCCAGGAGGCTTCCTCCCTCGTCTCCTCCAGCCTTGCCTGCCCCAAGGTGCCCTCGAACTTCACCACCTCGGTCTCGGCAAGATCTATCATCCTTTGGGTGAGGTGGCGTGAGTTCATTGCTCTTACCGCATCTCCCAGGTTATGGGCCTCATCTATGATCAGGGTGACCTTCTCCGAGTCCATCTCCAGCCACTGGAAGATGATGTCCTGGAAGTCAGGACTGAAGAGGTGAGAGTAGTTCATGATCACTATATCGCTGTTCTTGGCGTAAAGGCTCATGATCTCATAGGGGCAGATGCCCTGGCAGGAGTCCATAAGCCCCGAGGGTGCCGTGACCCTCTTTTTCAGGCCCTCTACCACATCCAGGGCCCTGGCAGAGCGGCGGAAATGGACAGTACCATTGATCTCAAAGCCCTCTCTGCTTCGCAGGTAGTACGGGCAGAACGTCCTGTAACCCGGCTCCTCCTCGGGAATGCTATCTGCATAAGGATCGTAGATGGCTGCATTGCCCTTGCCGATCTTCGAGGAGACATAGTTTTTCGTCCACTCTCTAAGCCTCAAGCAGCCGGCATAGATGCTCTCTGCTCGGAACTCACCTTCCAGAGGGCAGATCCTCTGCTTTCCCACCATGTAGGCGATCTCCGGCTTGTGGCGGGTCTTGGACCAAATTCGATTGATCTCATCGATGTAGATATCGATCTGAGAGACGGTTCTCACCGCCACCACGATCTTTCCCGGAGCGGCGGCCAGAGCGGCGCTGATGCAGCTCGTCTTTCCAGTGCCGGTGGGAGCATCTATCATCAGAATGCCCTGCTTTCCTCTGCTCACCACATCATAGACTGCGTCCAGCATCCTGTCCTGGTGAGGCCGGAGAGACTCATAGGGCAAATAATCCAGGTACACAGAGGCATGATTCCACTGGGAACAGATAAATGCTATCCATAGAACGGAAGAAATAAGGGAGAAACCATTGCAAAAGACTCTCTTGTATAGAAAAGTTGAAATTGTATTGATGACATCCTTACTCTGTAGCATTGATGGTGAGGGTAATGAAAGCGGAAATTGCAGTCTTGATCATGATAATATTGACAATTGTCTTTCCTGTATTGTCTTCTCCTTCCCAGAACGAGGATGGCCAAGACGGCCTTGCTGGATATGAGACCTCCAGATTGTCGATCATGAGTTTAGACACGAAGAGGCTGGAGGAGAGGATGGCCGGAGCCCTAGTTGATATGATGTCCAAGAGCCAATCAGACGGTGAGGGAAAGGGTAGCAATGGCGATTCTATCAGTTCTGGTTTGAAGGGATCAAATCCACTCAATCCGGAATTGCCTGGCAAGAATCAGTCTGCCGCTGGCATATCAGTCCTCAACTCTTCAATTGCTAACATATCAGCACTAAACTTCTCAACCACCAATGCATCAATCAACTCATCAGCTACCAATGGATCTGCCACTGATGCATTCGCTGGCAATCAATCTGGGCTAAACTCATCGATCCCGGCCCCGGGTGGTTCAACTGGAAATCAAGGCATAGGTTCCAGCAGCAATGCTAAGTTCGATGGCTACTATGGAATCAAGTCCTCCCAGCATCAGATGGGCGAGAACAACATCGACTCCAGCACCTTCCTTAGCGGGAGCTTCTCTATGGAAAAGGCAGTAAAATTCCAGGATATAGGAATCTAGAGGTGACCAAGATACCATGAAAAAGACCAATATCCGCCTGGGGACTGCATCTCGTCGCTTTCAGTCAATTCTACTGGTGTTGCCACTCCTGGCATCGCTGCTCTTCGTCTTCCTCATCTCTTTTTATCATATCTCTCCCGCCGCAGCCTCTCTTTATAGTGGGGAACTGACAGAGGAATGGAACAGGACCTATGGAGGAAGGTATGGCGATGGTGCCTGGTCAGTCCAGGAGACCAATGACGGCGGTTACATCCTCGTGGGCCATACGGCAACCAGGGGGGAGGGAAGCGACCTGTGGCTGGTAAGAGTCGATCCAGATGGGAATCCCTTATGGAGCAGGATTATGGGTGGATCGGGCGAGGACGTAGGCTATTTTGTCCGGGAGACCGCAGATAGCGGCTACATCATCGCCGGAAGCACCAACTCCTTTGGCTTGGGCGAGGAGCGGCTGTGGCTCATCAGGATGGACGGGAACGGAAGCCTGCTCTGGGATAAGACCTTTGGCGGTTTTGTGCACTCTTCAGGCGATGGTGGCTGGTCAGTGGATGAAACCGATGATGGGGGATATATCGCAACCGGCTATACCCAATCAAAGAGCATTGGTAGAAAGGACCTCTGGCTCATCCGTACCGACAGCAACGGGAATCTGCTATGGGATAGAAGCTATGGAGGGGCAGATGAGGATGTGGGATTGTCTGTACTGCAAAGCCAGGATGGCGGCTTTATTGTGGCCGGCAGGACGGCATCCCTGGGGAAAAGGGGGGACGATATCTGGCTCTTGAAGACCGATGACCAGGGCGTCATGAGCTGGAATTCAAGCTATGGCGGAGATAAGGATGATGTCGCCTTCCAGGTGGCGGAGCTGGCCAATGGTTACGCCCTGGTGGGCAGGTCGGAGTCAGGCCTGGAGGAGGAGAAGATCATTCTTATCCGGCTGGATCAGCTAGGCCGGAAGATCTGGGAGAGATCATACCTGGGAAGCTCGGGAACATCCCTGCAGCAGACGATGGATGGCGGCTTTGTCATCGGTGGAAGGATCGATAATGCTGATTCGGGAAGGGATGCCCTGATTATAAAAACCAATTCTGCCGGACTGGAGGAGTGGAGAAGGGTTCTCGGTGGTAAAAGGGATGATCTCGGAAGCTATGCCATTCAGAATCGGCAGGGAGACTATATCCTGGCTGGAATAACCTCATCCTTTGGATCGGGATCTGAAGATGTCTGGCTGGTTAAATTGGCCTTGGGGCAGGAGGAGGACAGTTCTGCCAAGCTGGCTAACCTGACTCAATCGCTGCGATCCAGGGCCAGGCCATCGCGCTCTTTTTAGGAGGTAATATCCAAAAATCTTATAAAGATCCGGGCAGATAGGGAGATTATGCACCCAGCCGTCAGGGTTTCCGATATCGGCTTATACTTGCTGTGCCCAAGGCTTGTCTATTTCGATTCTCTGGGAAAGCTGCCGAGATTCAGCAGTGCCAAGCAGATCCTGATGCGCAGCCTCGCTCTCTCATTGCTGCAGAAGGATGATCTGGAAGGCCAGCTTAAGGAAGCTCTCCAGAGGCTGAAGGTGGAGCTGCCTTTAGTCTATGATCTTAAGGATGATGAACTTCAGGCCGCCTTGAATGAGGCGGATGAGGAGATTGGATCGATGGTCAACGGTCTTAAAGGCTGGATGGACCAGCTCATCCCCTTTGAGGCAGAGGTAGAGTTCTATTCGGAGAAGCTGGGTCTCTCCGGCAGGCTGGACAGGCTGGCTCCAGGAGATACGCCCTCGATCATCCGCACCGGCCGGCCGCCAGAGAACGGAATCTGGAAGAGAGATCGTCTCATGCTGGCCGGCTATTCACTCCTTTTAGGAGAGAAGGAGAATATAAAGGTGGATTGGGGACAGGTGGAGTATCCAAGCCTGGGCATGGTGCGAAGGGTGCCCGTCCGCAGCACTGATAAAGCCCGTGTGCTGCACATTCGCGACAGGATCCGTTTGATCAAAAACGGCCAGCTTCCCGACCGGCCGGAAGGCTCCCCCTGCCAGTCATGCCATGCACAGACGATGTGCGAGATGAGGCACTCTTTGGCCTCAAAGTTCTTCTAATTGCCACCCATCCCATAGCTTTTAAAGGAGGAGCCCTATTGCTCTTGGGAAAGTGGCGCATCACACTTCTATTTGATGGCTGGAAGGCTCATTTGGCTGTCCTGCCCACCAAGAGGAAATACAAAATGGCAACCATCGAGGAGCAGATCAAGGCGCTGGAAGAGGAGATCTTCAACACTCAGAAGAACAAGGCCACCGAACATCATCTGGGCAAGATTAAGGCCAAAATAGCGAAGCTGAGGGCCCAGCAGGAGCTTCAGAAGATCAAGGGCGGCGGAGGGGGCAGAAGATACTATATCAAAAAATCAGGAGATGCCACGGTGGCCCTGGTGGGGTTCCCGTCCGTGGGCAAGTCCAGCCTGCTCAATTATCTGACCGGATCCAAGTCCGAGGTGGCTGCCTATCAGTTCACCACCCTCGAGGTCATTCCTGGGGTGATGAAGCACAAAGGCGCCGAGATCCAGATCCTGGATATGCCTGGGATCATCAAAGGAGCGGCGCGGGGAAAGGGCCGGGGCAGAGAGGTGATTACTGCCGCCCGGGCAGCTGATATGATCCTCTTATTGGGGGACGTATTCAATTACAATCTGAAGGTCCTGGAGCGGGAGCTCTATGAGGCTGGCATAAGGCTGGACAAGCAGCCGCCAAACGTCCACATCACCCAGGAGAGAAAGGGGGGCATCATTGTGCGCAGCACTGTTCCCCTGACCCGGATGACGGAGTTCGAGATCGCAGAGATCATTCGCGCCTACGGCATTGTGAACGCCAATGTGACCGTTCGGGAGGATATAGACACTGACACCCTGGTCGACTTCCTGGCCGGGAACAGGGTCTATATTCCCTCTCTGGTGGCCATAAACAAGTTCGACCTGCGCTACGGTGGGATCGAGGACAAGATCGAGGAAGACCTGGGCAGGGACTATATGCCCATATCCTGTGCCACCACTGAAGGCCTCGAGGAGCTAAAAGACCGTATATATGAGACGCTGGGATTCATTCGCATCTATCTCAAGCCCAAGGGAGGCAAAGCAGATCTTGAGGAGCCTCTGGTGCTCCTGGATGGAAGCACAGTGAAATCGGTATGCGAGCATCTTCATAGGGACTTCGTAAACCTATTTCGATATGCACTGGTCTGGGGAAAGAGCGCCAAGTTCCCTGGCCAGTCCATAGGGCTGGATCATGAGCTCCAGGATTGCGATGTGCTCTCGATAATCACCAAGAGGAGATGATCGGCCGGAATTGGCCGGGCATTTTGGCAGCGAAAAGGCGGCGGCTATCATATTTTTTTACCAACAAGTATATATGCTCAGCCATCCTCCATATACTGCTGCATTTCGTCTATCAAAGTAATTTGTTGAGATGTTTTCTGTAGCAGTCTCGATTCTTTTGAGTCGATTCAAAAGGTAAGTGAATTAAATGTTTGAGAGAAAATATGAAAATAGTGGTAGCAGCAGAGGCAGCTACAATAGTGGTCCGAGAGAAATGACTGACGTAACCTGCTCAGAATGCGGCAAGCAGACCCAGGTTCCATTTAAGCCGGATGGATCCAGACCGGTCTACTGCAGCGAGTGCTATCAGAAGCACAGACCTGCCAAAACATCCAGAAGATATTAGGTTGATTTAGCATCACATAATAGTCGATCCGTTTTGATTTGAAGGCAGGTGCTTTCGGGCAATAGACGAGCGGCAAAAGGATACTCATGCCGCTCAATGGCCTTCAGTCGACAGGTTCGGCTCTTTCGATGTGGAATTGCAGGAAATGGGGTGCGTTTAAAATGAAACCATCTGAATCAGCGGATTTTGTTAAATTTGAGGGCATAATCTCAGAGCTCAAGAGAAGGGGAGTAGTAGTACTGACGCACCGCCCGACTCGATGGGGCTATGTGGTGGATGCAGTCGTCCCTTCGGCAAAGATCGTCATTCTGAAGGTGCCAGATATCACAAAACAGATTAAGGTGGCCATGAGTCAGTTCAGGGATCTGATTAACCGTCTGGAAGACGATGGATATCAGGTCGCAGTGATTCCAAGAAACAGAATGAGTCCAGAAGAGATCAGAGCCTTCTGTGACCGGATCGCGACTGAGCCGTCACTTGCTTCTGCTTGAAAGTCCCATCTCAGGCCGGTATGAATCCGTTCTCAATCGCAATCTTCTGGCCTTCTGGACTCAAGACATAATCGGTAAATGCCTTTGCCCCAGGACTTGGTCTGCCCAGGGTGATGAAGTAAAGCTCGCGGGCAAGGGGATAGGTTCCATTTTTTATGTTTTCTATCGTCGGCGGGACACCATCCAGGGATATCACCTTGCTGTCGCCTCTCATTATATAGCTATATCCGACATAGCCTATGGCATTGTCGCTTCCCCGGATAGCCGTCTTGACCTCGGAGCTTTCAGCCGCCTCATAGCTGACTCCGGGAGTCTCATACTCTCGACTTCCCATTATGATCTCATCGAAGGAGTCCCTAGTTCCAGAGCCTGGCCTCCTTCCTATGGCGAAGATCTCCTCGTCTGGTCCCCCGAGCTCTTTCCAGTTGCTGATGCTGCCAGAATAGATCCTCCTTACCTCCTCAGCGGACAGGTCGGTGACGCCAAAATCGTAGACCTCTGGGCTGACCATCAGGCATATGGCATCGTATCCCACGGGGATCACATTAAACTTCTCTGTTGACGTCTCGTATCTCTGTCGCTCCACCAGATGAAGCTCCCGAGAGGTCATGGCGATCGCCGATCTGCCCTCGACCACGTTCACAATCCCTACCCCCGAGCCTCCTGCGGTCACAGTCACATGGTAGTCATCCTGGAGCATATTGAACTCCTCCGCTGAAATCTCTGCCAGGGGCATTACGGTGCTGGACCCAGATATTGCCACCTTCTGCTCTCGTGCTTCGACCGATACATAAACGAAGAAAGATACCAGCAACAAGACCAGTAGTATGCTCTTGACCTTCATCACTATCAAAGAAAGGCCTGATATTATGTAAGGTTAATGTTCAGCTGAGTGTGATGTCAACCATCGTGACCACTCCCGCCCCTTTATTATAGTCAAGAACCTGATTGTTGGATAAATATAATTATTCGAGGCCCAGAGATCCGGAGTGTTGAGGCATCGGGGATCTGGTTGCTGCGCAGGTCCATCCATATCAGGTTAGCGAGGCCCGATAACGGAGATACATCAGTAATCTGGTTGCTGCTCAGGTCTAGATTCATCAGGTTAGTGAGGCCCGATAAAGATGAGACATCGGTGATCTGATTGTTGCTCAGGGATAGATTTTCTAGATTGATGCAGCGCTCAAGTCCAGTGATATCTTTTATGCTGCTCATGTCGGCATTCAGCAGTTTTATTCCATACAAATCAGATGCATATATATCACCCTCTGGTTTATCGATCGCTTCTCTTATCACCGTCTCAAGAACTAGCTCTTATGGCTAATAGGCGACTGCAGAGTAAGACTGGAACTCGTGGGAACTGGCTGGAGGATGAACCTCAATCTCCTATCATCCTGCTCCCCACCGCCACCGGGGCCCTATGAGGCTACATCCACTCATAATGCCTCAAAACCTCGGGGACGAACTCGAAGAGGAGGCTGTTTTCCGCATATCCGAAAAACAGGCAGCCAGGGCAGGACAGGACTATCTCCTGCCGGCCTTTCTTTGAGGCCTGCCAGGCCTCCGCCAGCCCATCTTTCACATTGGCCAGGGATTGAGTATGGACCCGGCAGTTCTCGATGCTTCCGTCCGCTGCCACATGGAGGATGATGTCGCTGGCATGGCATTTGAATCCGGGCTTAAGGGATGATATCATCTCCAGATAAGTGAGGGAGTTGATGATCGGCGCGCCAGATCTTTTCAGCTCTATCAACCGATGCACTGCCTTCTCGTATTCAGATCGATCCCGGATTCCCAGGTCCTTCCAGACCGAGTCCGAAATTCCTGCTGACTCATGCAGGGGCTCAAATGAGATCCATGTGCCCAGCTCTTCGGCCAGATGGACCAGATACTCCAACTCACCCGTGTTTTTGCTGCTTATCACGCAGTTGATCAGAATCTCATGGCCTGCCTTCTTTGCCGCCCTGATCCCGGCCAGGATATTCTCCAGGTCTACTCCCCGCAGCTCCCGATAGCTCTTGATCCCGTCCACGGAGACGGAGAGATAATCAAGGTCGCCAAGCTCATCCGCCCTCTTGGCGAGCAGAAGGCCGTTGGTGACCAGACTGGTGATGAGGCCCTGGGATTTGGCGTGCCTCAGAATCTGGGGCAGATCCTCCCTGAGCAGGGGCTCGACGGTCCAGGCATTGTAGACCCCGATGCCAAAGGAGCTTGCCTCATCCAGCATCCTGAAGATCTCCTTTTTGGTCATCTCTCCACCGGGCTCTCTCCAGTACTGGCAGAAGGAGCATCTGAGGTTGCAGCGGGCGTTAACCCCATGGGAGAGGACATAAGGCCTCTTTCGAATCCGCATCTGCCAGAGGGCTCTGGCCGCCAGCCGGGGGGAGAAGGATCTCATTTGGGCTGCTCCCGGTTTCTAGAGCGCTCGAGCCCGGAGAACGCCCTCCCCAGCACCTCATTGATGGTGGGATGGATGAGCTGAGACCTCATCGCAGTGGAAAGGTCCTGGCGGTCGGTGTTCATCAGGTAAACAACCTGCTGAATGAGCTCTGGCGCCTCTGGGCCGATGATGCTCGCCCCCAGGATCCGACCGGTCTCCTCCTCTAAAACTACCTTCACCAGGCCGTACTCCTCAGCCATAGCCACCCCCTTGGCCGAATCTATGTATCTCGCCCTTCCCACCAGCACCTCCAGGTCTCGAGCCTTTGCCTCGCTCTCTTTCATGCCCACTCCCGCCACCGTCGGATGAGAGAATACGGCATAGGGAACGGCATGATGGTCAGCCGCTTTCCGCTCTGCTTTGCCCTGAGCCAGGAGAATATTGTGGGCTACGATGCGGGCTTCATAGTTGGCGGTGTGGCGGAACATGTGCTTTCCGATAGCGTCTCCCAAAGCCCAGATCCCCTTTTTGCTGGTCTGGAGATATTCGTCCACCCTGATCCAGCCTTGCCTGTCGATTTCCACTCCTGTCCTCTCCGGGCGGAGAAGGTCGGAATTAGAGCTCCGGCCTGCGGCAAGGAGGACCTCCTCTCCCTCGAACTGCTGGATTTTGCCATCCTTTGTCCCTCTGGCAGAGACGACCTTTTTTTCGCCATTCCTTTCCACCGATAAGACCTCGTAGCCCGTGACCACCCGGCAGTAGCGGGAGAAGCTCTCATGCAGTCGCTCTGAGATCTCAGGATCCTCGCCACACAGAAGTCGGGGGCTGCGTCCCAGGATGGTGACCTCCGTTCCCATAGCGGAGAAGAAGTGACCATACTCGCAGCCGATATAGCCTCCGCCGATTATGATCAGGCTCCGGGGAGGCTCTCTCAGATTGAGAAGTGATACGTTATCGATATATCCCGATTCCTCCAGGCCTGAGATGGGAGGAACGCGAGACCGAGAGCCGCTGGCGATGACGAATTGGGTGGCGGTGAGGGTTCTTGATCCCGCCTTCAGGACATACTCGTCGATGAACTCCGCTCTTTCTGGATAGTGGGTCAGATTCTCCCTTGATCTGATGGTCGCTTCCATTTGGGCGCGCCCCTCATCCACCACCTTATGCATGCGGTTCATGATCAGAGGAAAATCGATCTTCTCTATTCGGGCATGGACGCCCACCGCCCCGGCCTCCTGGATGCTCCGGATCATGTCTGCCGGATGGATGAGCATCTTCGAGGGGATGCACCCGTTGTTAAGGCAGGTTCCGCCCATGGGACCCTGGTCCACCAATGCGGTAATTCTTCCCGCGCTAGCGGCTTGAGCGGCCACCAGTGCTCCTGCGCCCGAGCCGATGACGATGAGATCGAATCTGTCCATGCGGTTCATGATATCGGATATCAGAAGGTTCTGATAGCTTAAATATATGCGGGGATATGGGAATCGTCGGGTAATGGGTCTGGAATAGGGACTCAGGACGATCTTTAAGCGATATAAGAGACGCTGGACCGGTCGAATCCCTCTACCAGCTCGATTCCCTCATCATCCGCCTTCCATGATACATGGGGATAGGCGAGATGTTTGATGAATCCGGATGCTCCGGCGGCGATCTGCGTTGCCAGGTGCTCCTCGCCCAGGGCCTCTCTGGTGATCTGATGGACCTTTTCCTGCACCTCTGTCTCATCCAGGTAGCCCAGGGAGTGTATGTACTCGTGCAGAAGAACATGGAATGCGTAGGGGTTGTAAAGCTCAGGGCGGGTCTCCATGATCCTATGCAGTGGTATCTTATTCAGGACAATGACATTGGAGCCTGTGGTGAAAAAGCCTCCCAGGAAGCCATGGGGATCGTTTCCCAGGTTTGCCATGCCCAGCATCAGGCCGCCCCTTCGTTTGTTCATGGTCTCTTCAACCAGTGTCTTTACCACCTCAAATATATCCGCCAGGGAAACTGCTTCATCCAGGCGGGTCCTGTAATCAATCCTCATTTCAAGCCCATGTAGCCTCGTCTAAGTATATAATAGTAACCTGAAGTTAGTTTAAGCTTGGATAGGCTCATTCCATGAGAGGTCCTTCTATCAGCCTGTCAGAGGATCTTGGTCGGAGATCTCATCATCAAGGCTCTGGAAGAGGAGACTCTTCTCCAGGCCGATCTCCATCCAGGCCCAGGCCCAGATGACCGCCTCAAAGGCTCTGATCAGATCATTCTGTTTTAGAAAATAGTGAGAGTCGGATAGATAAGAGGAAATGTTCTCCAGCATCCTCTCATCCCCGGATAGCTTGCCGAAGAACGACTCTGCCTTCTCCTGCCACTTCACAGTCTCATTTAAGAGATCCTCTTTCAGGCTTCCCTCATCACCTTTCAGGCTTTCCATCATCTTATTCAATCACCGGCCATCCCTATCAGCGGATCCCTGCAACCGCATAGGGCAAATGCCTCCTCCCTCTCTATGCANNGACCAGGTGAGCTCATAGGGAACCTGCAGCACGAGGCCCATTCTCACGATATCCGCCTTGGTCATATGCACAAAGGGCGCTTGCAGCTCGACGGGATTCCAGGCTGTCCCCAGCCTTATTGCCGGCTTGAGAGCCTCTACGAACTCCGGCCGGCAGTCGGGGTAGATCGTCTGGTCGTTCTTGTGGGCGGCGTAAAACAACTCTGGAATCTCATGGGCCTCGGCGTATCCTGCAGCCACGGAGAGCATGATCATATTCCTGTTTGGCACCACCGTCTGCCTGGCCGCCTCCTCGGTATAGTGGCAGCTGGGAACCTCCTTCTTGCTCAGAAGTGCGCTCTCCCCCAGGAATGCCGCCAGAGTGGAGAGGTCGATGATCTGATGTGGGACATCGAGCCTGGAGGTGATGGCTATTGCGCAGTCTATCTCTTTTTTATGCTTCTGGCCATAGTTGAAGGTGAGGGCATCTACCAGATAACCATCGGCCAGCAATTTGTATAGCAATGTCGTCGAGTCCAGACCGCCGGATAGTATCAAAACCGCCTTCATTTCCCTCTTAATTTTACTGGCATTCAACATAAAACTGCCCCTCCTGAGATCCTTAGCTCGTCACATCCTCGGCCAGAGGGGTCACCAGCAGCTTGTCCACACGGCGCTCATCCATATCCATGACCTCAAAGCGATAGCCACCCCATTCGAATTTATCTCCCGCAGTGGGAACCTTCTCCAGATGGGTCATCATGAAACCGCCCATGGTCTGGTAGGTCCCATCTTCCTCATCAGGAAGCCTGTCGATGTCCAGCGTCTCTTTGAAGTCATCCGTGGGCATCGTCCCATCCACCAGCCAGGAGCCATCGCTCCTGCGCAGGATCTGGGGCTCCCCCAGTTCATCGATATGGGGGATGTCTCCCACCAGCCCCTCCAGGAGGTCTACCAGTGCCACAATCCCCTGCACTGTGCCATACTCATCCAGGACGATGGCCAGATGGATTCCCGTCTGCTTGAACTTCTCCAGCACCTTCAAAGCCCTCATGCTCTCCGGTACAAATAGTGGCGGCAGCAGCAAAGACCTCAGATCAATCTCCTTTTTATTAAGGTCGCAGTTCAATATATCCTTGGACTGAATCACTCCCAGGACATTATCCAGCTTCTTGCTGCAGACCGGAAACATGGTGTACGGCCCGCTGACGGTCTTTTTTTGGATCTCAGCTAGAGTGTCATGAATATCAAGCCAGACTATCTTCCCACGAGGGGTCATGATGGAGTTGACCCTTCTTTCCCCCAAAGAGAAGACCCTCTCCATGATGTCCTGCTCATCCTCTTCGATCACCCCGGCCATCGTTCCCTGGTCTATCATTATCCTTATCTCTTCTTCAGTCACCTCCGGCTCAGCGTTAGAATTGACCCCCAGGGCTTGGAGGACGAACTCCGTGGATTTACTCAAGAGAAGAATCACGGGGTATACAATCCTGGAAAAAGCG
>DAIO01000173.1:0-1280 GCA_002498745.1 Methanosaeta sp. UBA533
AGATTGCTCATTTTTTTGCTGTTTATTGCTGCACTTTTTCCGGCGGCAGCAGGTGAAGACACAAGTCCACCGGAAGTGTCATCTCCGGGAGGCTGGATGGAGGACATAAATCCCGCAGACTATGCGCTGCTGGCAGCGGACTTAAAAGATCCCTTCAAGTTTGAAGGAGAGATCAACGCCCAGGCCAGCAGCACTGGCTTTGCGATCACCACCAGCAAAGGGCTGGAGAGACAGAACGTCTCCTTTCTGGAGCTGACGCAAGAGGTTAGCATCGAGGGCATGCCAGAGGATTGCAGGGGCTTTCTCTCGCTTTACGTTGCGGTCTTTGATAGTTCCGAGAAGGCTGAAGCATTCTGCCAGGAAAATTTCCAGGACTTCGGCTTCACTGAGGACTTCTCCGGCTACACTCCCGGCTACAACGGCCTGGGAGATCCGCGGTTAGAAGGAAAGGGAGCATCGAGCACAGGAGGCCATATCGTCCAGTTCGAGAACATGGTGGCCAGGATCTATGAGCTGGGTTGTATTAACGAGATTCCGAAAGGAAGCGTGGCCGCCTTCGCCAGGCTGTGGCTGGACAAAGTCAGCAAGATCAAATCTCCTGAGAAACCAGATCTGCACCTGGACCCAGATCACATCTACCTTTCATATCATAAGGATAACAATCTCCTGCAAACGGAAATCTCTGCAGACAGCCAGGCAGTGGCAGTAGAAGTCAAGAACATGGGGACAGTTGAGGCCAAAGACGTGCGTGTTCAGCTATACCTGAAAAAGGGCGAAGATCTACAGCCCATAGGTCAGCCGGCTTATGTGGGAGACATCCCCGCCGGGTCCATCAAGTCAGGGACCGCATTCTGGGACCTGGAAGGAAAAAACGCTGAAGGAGCGGTTCTGCAGGCCCAGGCCTTCATGCTGAACGAAAAAGATGCTAATGAAGAGGACAACAACGCCTCGATTGCAGTCAACATCTACTATGCCTATAACGGCAACAGAGCTTACAGCTGGATCGATGATACCTATAGATTCGACAATTACGGCTTCGAGGGCAGGGAGACTGAAGAGATGGTGGAAGGGCTCTTGGCCACAATAGTTGGGAACATGCAGGCAGATGGGAACTTCCTTTCGGCCATGCAGAGGCTGCTATTTCCCTCGACCTACATGAGGTTCTGGAACTATTCAATAGAGAGCATGGAGGTGGGCGCTGGAGGGCACTGCTACGGGATGTCCGCCACCTCGGCCCTGTATTTCACAAACCCGGGATCCAGCCCCCTATCAAAGCCCAC
>DAIO01000173.1:1346-4351 GCA_002498745.1 Methanosaeta sp. UBA533
CAGTCGCCGGCCAAGTGTCATCAGGCGGTGAAAGACGCCCTCAAGGACTCGCGTGAGCCGGTGATAATCGAGTTCTTCGGCCGGATAGGCAACAAAACTGCCGGTCACGCCGTCCTGGCCTACAAGCTGATCGAGGTACAGGGGCGCGAGCCGGTGATCTACGTCTATGATCCCAACTTCCCGGTGTCCAAGGCCAAGCCGCCCCGGTCCATGCCGCAAATAACCCTGGAAATCTCCAATAACAACTGGAAAAATCCAGCTTACATGGGCTACATGTGGGCTTATGCCAGNNAGATTCCGCTGGAGGATGTGAATGCGCTGGTTCCTTCCCTTAAGAAGGGCCTTTACGAAATGGCAGAGGTTCTGAGGAAGGCCAACGCCATCATGGCGGTGCTGAGATGTCCTGCGGACGCGGTCTTCACGGATGTTCAGGGCAGGCGAACGGGCATTGTTGACGGCCAGATCATAAACGAGATTCCCGGCGCAGAGGTGCTGGCCGATGGCGAGGTGGAGATCTATATGCTCCCGGCAGAGGGCAGTTATTCTCTCTTTATCGACGCCGCCGATCAGGGCATGGTGGATCTGGATGTGATCAGGACCGAGGATGAATCAGCGGGCATAACCTCCTTCCAGGACATGGCTGTTCAGACCGGAGCGCAGATGACCGGCACAATTCAGGCCGGAGGAGAGATCTCAAACCTGCAGTCCGGCTCGGAATCGATACCACCAAGCCTGGACACAACTGTTGACCTGAGCGGCTTTGCTGGCGAGGCCCTAGATAAGGATCCGGCCGAGGGCTCCACCTCAGGCGATGAGGTCGAGGCCCAGGAAGAGCTGATAATGGAGGTTGATACCCTGGGAGGAGTCGGCAACGCCCCCAGCAGTCCGGTGCAGTTCACCCTGGACCGGCCCTACACGATCACCAGGATTCGCACCTATCACTGGAACTACGGCTCCGGCCAGACTCCGGGAACAATAGCCATTCAGGATGCTTCCGGAAATCAATACGGGCCGTGGGCGGCCACCGGAGAGCCGGGAATGGGAGGAGTTCCGGATGCCTATTGGATGGTAGAGCCCGGGGCGGCACTGCCGTCCGGCGTCTATACTCTGGTTGACTCCGATCCCGATACCTGGTCGCAGAACAGCGAGACGGGCGGCAGGGGAGTCGCTCATATATGGGGGATTCCCAGCCAGAGTGAGGAGGGGACCGTCCAGTCCTGCGACTGGAGCGGCACCTGGAACACAGACTGGGGGACGATGCAGCTTCAGCAGTCCGGCGATCAGGTAACCGGGAACTACACCCACGATCAGGGGCGAATAGACGGGAAGGCATTCGGAAGCCAGATGGTTGGCGCCTGGTCCGAAGCTCCCTCATACAGCCCGCCGGATGATGGCGGAGATCTGGAAATCGTGATGTCAGAGGACTGTCAATCCTTCTCAGGCAACTGGAAGTACGGATCGGAGAGCGGCTGGTCCGGAGGCTGGACCGGGTCGCGCCAGTGAATCTCAGGGCCTGGTGTTCCAGAAGCCGGGCCCATAATTTTTTGACTCCAAGGATCGCCAGACGGCGGCTGACGGAGGCTGGCTGGCCCTGGTGATGCCGGGAATCCTGGCAGGAGCATTTGCGGTCTTCACAGGCTACCAGGTGCTCCTGCATGAAATGGAGCCATTTATGCAACAAGCTTTTAGAATATGGCTATGCCCCTGCTATCTGCTGCTCCGATCCGGATGATGAAAGCAGTCCCATGTTTTCGAGCCCCTTCCTGATGACCTGCACGCCTTCCTCGCAGTCATTTACAGTTTTGCCTCCTGTGACCACCAGCTTGCCGGAGCTGAATACGAGCACTACGACCTTGGGCTTCTTTACTCTGCAGACCACACCAGGAAACTGCTCCGGCTCATATTCGACGTTCTCCATGCCCATGCCCAGCACGACGGCGTTCAGATTCAAGTCAACCTTAAAATCTGCTGTGGCCACAATGTTCTGAACTATTATCTCGGGCTCTGAATAGATGTTCTCGATGCCTATGGACTTGAGCGTCTCGGCCAGTGTGATGATGACCCTGCGAATATCCTCAATGTTCTTGGCTCCGGTGCATACTATCTTGCCAGAGGTAAATATGAGAAAAGCAGCTTTAGGGGCCTTGACTCTGTAGACGAGGCCGGGAAACTTCTCTTTTTTGTATTCGGCACCCTCAAGCTCGGCCTCAATCTTATACAGATCAAATTCATCTGCCAGCTTGGTGGATGCCACCACGTTCTCTACATTTATTGTGGACCCCATACATAGACAATCTCTTGCTTCTCTTAAATGTGGGTGTTGGTCTGAGACGCTCAATCTCAAAATTAAAAACTGGTTAAAGTAGCCCCATGTTCTCAAGCTCCATCCTGACGATCCGCACGCCTTCCTCGCAGTCATTTACAGTTTTGCCTCCTGTGACAACCAGCTTGCCGGAGCTGAATATGAGCACTACTATCTTTGGAACTTTGATCCTGTAAACAAGCCCAGGAAAAACCTCCGGCTCATACTCGACGTTCTCCATGCCCAGGCCAAGAGTGATGGCATTCAGGTTCAATTTTGTCCCCAAATCTGCTGAGGCTACCATGTTCTGAACATTTATCATCGGCTCGGAATAAATATTCTCGATGCCAATGGACTTGAGCATCTCAGCCATATTGGTTATGACCAGGTGGACGTCCTCAGCGTTCTTGGCTCCAGTGCATACCACCTTGCCGGAGGTGAATATGAGAAATGCGGCTTTGGGGTTTTTTGTCCTGTAGACAAGGCCAGGAAACTTCTCCTTGTTGTACTCGGCATCCTCAAGCTCGGCCTCGATCTTATGCAAATCGAATTCATCTGCCAGCTTGGTGGATGCCACCACGTTCTCTACATTTATTGTGGACCCCATAGACAAACAATTTCAAGTTCATCTTAAATCTTCGTGTTGGTCCTAAGTCGCATAAATCATATTGCGATGTTTCTGCTCTCTGGAAACAGACCTGCT
>DAIO01000172.1:0-4746 GCA_002498745.1 Methanosaeta sp. UBA533
CGGCCAATGTGGGAAGTCTGATAATTGTATCCCGAGACAAAACCACAGGCATTTTAACGGAAAGGGACCTGGTCAGGAAGGTCATAGCCCAAGGGGTTGATCCCAGAAATCTGAAGGTGAGGGAGATCATGAGCTCACCTGTAACTGCAATCGAACCCGATGCAAGCATAAGAGATGCAGCCAACCTCATGCTCCGGGCAGGAGTAAAACGGCTGCCTGTTATCCTCAAGGGCAAGCTGATGGGCATAATCACAGATACCGACCTGGTCTCTGGCTGTTCCGTCGGATTGAATGATATCTTAAGCGATCTGTTGGAGATGCACCGGGAGAACATTCATTTCGAGCAGCCCCGAGGAACTGTGAGCGGAATCTGCGAAGTCTGCGGCCAGCTATCAGATAATCTGGAAAACGTGAATGGCGAGTTGCTCTGCTGGAGCTGCAGGGACGGAAATCGATAGCCTTAGAATAACTGCGATATGGCAAATTCCAATATGGCAATCGCGGGACAGCAGGGGAGTCGGAATGCTAGTCGAAGACATTTTCTCTAGAGATCCTCTTTATGTGGAGGACTCCACCTATCTGACCAAAGCGCGTCAGTTGATAAGAGACAACCATGTGCGGGGACTGCCGGTTGTGGATAGCAGAGGCCAGGTTTTAGGGGTTATAACCTCACAGGATGTGCTTCGGATTACCTCGACTAAATCAAACGTCACAGTATCTGGATTCATGGTGAATGTACCCACGGTGACCGGTGATACTGTTGTGCTTGATGCAGCAAGGATCATGCTCGAAGAGAAGAGCAACTTGCTTCCGGTGGTCGAATCCCAGGAAGATAAAACTCTAAGAGGTGTAATAACAATAATTGATATATTCAAGCATTTAGATATCTCTAAAGTTCCAAAAAAACAGATTGGCGAGATCATGAGCACAAAGGTGGTAACCGCCCGCCTGGATGAGCCGGTGACCAAGGTCTGGGACCGGATGGTGGAACGAGATTTTACCGGTCTGCCCATGGTGAGGGATGAGAAACCCATGGGAATTATCACGAGATTCGATATCCTGAAGAGAGGCTGGGCCAGGATCAGCAAAGAGAGCGAGACCAGACCGGTGGAAAGAATGCAATTGCCGGCTGAGAAGCTGATGAGCTCTCCTCTCTACAGCCTTGGGCCGACGGCCAGCGTTGCCGAGGCCATAGAGCTGATGCTCAAGCACGATGTGGGCAGGGTATCGGTGGTAGACGAGGGAAGGATTATGGGGATAGTGGATAGAAGCGATCTGATCAAATGTTACCTGGGGGAGTGAGAATGAGCAATGGTCCAACTAGTGGAAAGGAGATAACGAGGATACCGCAGAGGAACGATAGAATGCCAAGAGCTCCGGGCTCAGGAGAGAGGGGACCGCTGCAGTTCGACTCCAGGCATGCCAAACACATCAGCGAGGTGCTGAGCGCAGCATCGCCGGACGTGGTCACAGTCCCGCCTACTACCACCATCATGGGGGCCATAAAGACCATGACCTTCTACGGCTTCTCCAGGCTTCCCATCGCAGATGCAGGCACAAAAAGGCTGCTTGGCTTTGTGACATCGGTGGATGTAGTGGACTTCCTTGGCGGAGGGCTTCGGCACAACCTTCTGCAGGAGAAGTATCAGGGGAATATCTTCACCGCCATTAATGCAGATATAAGGGAGATAATGAGCAGCAAGCTCATCTATGCCAGCGAAAACACCTCATTGCATGATGTCTTGAAGCTCATGTACGAGAAGAACGTGGGCGGCCTTCCGATAGTGGATGAGGATTCCCGCATCAAGGGAATAATCACCGAGGAGGACTTCGTGCGCTCTTGTCGAGGGGTGGATACTGGCCTGGCGGTTGAATCCTTCATGAGCCCCAATGTTGTAACTGCACCCGCTCAGACCACCATCGAAAAGATGACCAGGATGATCATCCAGAAGGGCTTCCGAAGGATGCCTGTGGTGCAGGATGGCGTTCTCATGGGCATGGTGACCGCATCGGACATAATGAAATACCTGGGCAGCGGTGATGCATTCGAAAAGGTGGTTACGGGCGATATCGGCGAGGTGATGAACCAGCCCATAAAGAGCCTGATCAAGAGAAGCTTAATCACCATCGAGAAGAAGATGGACCTGGGCCATGCGGCCAGAAAGATGATGGACAACGAGATTGGATCGATGCCCGTAATGGACAGGGGTTCATTAGCAGGCATTCTGACAGAAAGAGATTTCGTGAGGGCCTTAGCTGAGAACAGAGGAATACTGCCATGATCATAAAGAAAGTCAAAGACTACATGAGCACCCCCGTAAATGTCATCGAGCGGAACGAGCCCATTCAGAGAGCAAGGAACCTGATGTTCAAGTACTCCATCGGCAGGCTTCCGGTTATGGATAACGGCAAGCTGGTGGGCATAGTCACCAAATACGATATCACCAACCGGATCAGCCAGGCAGCCCCAGAATGGAGGAGGAGGCCCATAGACAAGGTCCCAATCCAGGTGGTCATGACCGAGAAGCCGATAACCATATTCCCTGATGCCACCATGCCCCAGGCAGCGGAACTGATGATCGAGAACGATATAAGCGGCCTGCCGGTGGAAAAGGATGGAGAGATCGTGGGCGTGATCACCTCCAGGGATATGGTGAGGCACTTCTCCGAGCAGGATATATCCTCAAGTGTGCAGGAGCTGATGAGCAAGAACATCCTCAATGTTCACCGCCACCATACCATAGGCCATGTTCTGGAGGAGATGAATGTGCAGGGGATCAGCCGGGCCCTGGTCTATGAGGATAACAGGACTCCTGTAGGCATAGTGACCCGCTCAGGCCTTACGTTCTCTGATATCATGGGGCCGAAGGATGATATGGAGACCAAGAACATCAAGATGACCCGGAAGGAGAGCACTGCGGGCAGAAAACAGAATCGATATGTAAGGCAGATGCCCTTCGTGGCCGAGGATGTCATGACCTCGCCCATACTCAGCCTGACCCCGGAGACCAATGCGGTCGAGGCCAGCAAGACTCTTGCAGAAAAGCATATCATCGGCATGCCGGTGGTAAAGGACAATGATGTGGTGGGCTATTTCTCAGCCGATGAGATCATAGCGGAGATTGGCAGGTGGAAGTGATGCAGGTTAAAGACATTATGACAGAGCCCGTTACTATCGATAAATCGGAACGGTTGGGTCATGCGCTGGATATAATGGAGAAGAACGATCTGCGCAGGCTTCTGGTGACCAATAAAGGCAAGATAGGCGGAATAATCACTACCAGACAGATTGCCCGCGTTCTTGGTGCCCGAAAATCCCTGGGCATGCCGGCCTCCTCTCTGCATGTGGCATCCGCCACTCAGGATAGCGTTATCAAGGTCCTGCCGGACATGGACATGTTAGATGCCATGCTCCTCTTGCAGAAGACATCGGTGCTGGTGGCAGTGGACGGCGAGAAAATCCTGGGCTGGGTCAGGCCCAGGGAGGTCCTGGAGAAGGCCAATGTGAGCGGCCTGGCCTCTGAGGCAATGAGGTATCCCCTCACCGCGAACCCCAACGATCGTCTGGTTCATGCCCGGCGCACAATTCTGGACAGAGATGTGGGAAGGCTTCCCGTGGTCGAAGCAGGACGTCTGGTGGGGATTCTTACTGAAGGAGACGTGGCCAAAGCCCTGCGAGCCTTCAGGGATCTCAATGATACCGCCAGCAAGCAGCATACTCGCATCTACAACATACTGGTCTCTGATGTGATGACCCATGATGTCAAGTACGTCTACACCGATACTCCTCTGGAGGAGGTCAAGAGCATAATTCTCACGGATAACATAGGCGGCCTGCCCGTGCTCAACCACAGAGAAGAGGTAGCGGGCATGATCACCAGGAGGTCCATACTGGATTATCTGGTGAGGACTGGATGAATCTGCAAAGGATTGCAGATAAACTGGGAATAACTGTAGATCGGCTGCAAAGCCTGCAAGATACGAAGATATCTGAATCAAGCTGGCCCGAGCCTCAACTGCTGAGATTTGATAAGGAGATCTCAGGGGTTGAGGCCGGGACAGTGATTTTTAAAAACGGAGAGATTGTCTGGGGCTACCCCAGCATCCGTCGTCCTCTGATGCTTGAAGCGGCGATAAAACGTCACTTTATCGATTCTGTGGCGGTGGAGGAGAAGATGAATGGCCATAATGTCCGCATAACATCCATAGACGGGGATGTCGTGGCCCTGACCAGAGGTGGTTTTGTCTGCCCTTACTCCACAGAGGTGGCGACAAGGCTCCTGCCGGAGGATATTTTCGAAGAGAAGCCCAATCTGGTCCTTTGCGCGGAGATGGTGGGCCCGGAGAACCCCTATGTATCTTTAGATGTCTATCCAACTGACAGCATCGATTTATACCTCTTCGATGTTGCCCAAAAGAACCAGCGAGGGACCCATGGGGTGCATAAGACCCACGAGATAGCAGAGGAGTTCGGCCTGAAAAAAACGGCTTTTTTTGGAGAATTTCCCCGGGAGACGGCGCATAAAAGGATCAAAGAGATAGTGATCAAGCTGGGCCGGCAAGGAAGGGAGGGGGTGGTCTTGAAGGACCCGGAAAACAGGGTAGCCCCTCTGAAATATACCAGCTCCGAATCGAACTGCAATGACTTGGCAATAGCTTTTAGCCACTATAACGACTATGCTCTTGACTTCTTTTTATCCCGGGCGGTCCGGGAGGGCTTTCAATCAGTGGAATGGCAGGAGTCGG
>DAIO01000172.1:4834-9376 GCA_002498745.1 Methanosaeta sp. UBA533
GGGGATTTGAGTATCACCTGCGCAGATGCGGGATCCGGGCAATATTCGACCAGCCGCTGCCTGATGATGATGGCTATACCATAGGAATCACCAAGATAATCATGAGCACAAATGATAAGACTGAGGCCCTCTTGAATGGTGAGATGTGGTGAAGGCGGAGCTTATGACAGAGATTGCTGACATTGAGATGGAAGGCCATCTCATAGACTCCCAGATGCTAACACGAGTCCTGGACAAGATCATGGACATGGGAGGAGAGTTTGAGATCAAAACCTTCCGGATAGGCGAGAAGAAGAACGATACCAGCTATGTGCAGATCACGTTAACTGGAGAGGATTCCGCTCACCTGGACCGGATACTCCTGGAGCTGAATGCCCTGGGAGCGCGCCTCCTGGAGATGGAGGACGCCAAAACCGAGATCGCTCCTGGAGATATGGTAGTCCCCCGGGGATTCTACTCCACCACCAATCATCCCACCTATGTGCGCTATCATGGGGCCTGGGTGGAGGTTGTGACGAACCACATGGACTGCCTCATCGTCCTGCATGACGGAAAAGCGGTATGCACGCCCATCGGCCATATAAAGAAGGGGGACCTTGTGGTGATTGGAACCACAGGGGTCAAGGTGGTACCGCCCGAGCGCCCGAGGGAGAAGAGCTTCTTCGGATTCATGTCCAATGAGGTCTCCTCAGAGAGGCCCAGCGGAGAGCTCGTCCGCCAGCTGGCCTGTGAGATCATCAGGACCAAGAATGGAGGAGGAAAGATTGCTGTGGTCTGCGGACCAGCGTTGGTTCATACCGGTGCCGCCCCCTCCCTGGCCAAGCTCATCCGAGAGGGATATGTGGATGTCCTCCTGGCAGGAAATGCGGTAGCGGTACATGATATCGAGCGCCAGCTCTTTGGCACCAGCCTGGGCATGAACTGCTCGGGAAATGCCATATCCGGTGGACACAGAAACCATCTGTACGCCATAAGCGAGATCATGGCCAGCGGCTCCATCAAGAAGGCCATAGAGGAGGGCAAGCTCAAGGGTGGAATAATGTATGAGGCGATCACCAGGGGGATCGACTTCATCCTGGCGGGCTCCATTCGCGATGATGGACCCCTTCCCGAGGTCATAACCGACACCGTCAAGGCCAAGGATGCCATGGGCAGGGTTCTGCGAGGGGTGGACATGACCATAATGCTGGGCACAATGCTCCATTCCATTGCTGTAGGCAATCTCTTGCCCTCATATGTCAAGACCATCTGCGTGGACATCAATCCCTCAACAGTGACTAAGCTGATGGATAGGGGATCTGCCCAGGCCATAGGCCTTGTGACCGATATTGGCATATTCTTGCCCCAGCTGGCTGAAGAGATCCAGAAGCAGAAAAAAGAGATCATAAGAGCTGCCTGACTGGATCGCAAATCTTTTATTCGCATATGCCCCTGTTAGCAAAGTCCCAGAGGGCCGCCGTGGCTTAGCCCGGTTAAAGCGGCTGATTCGTAAGATGGTCCGAAAGATCAGCAGTTCATGGGTTCGAATCCCATCGGCGGCTTTTTATTTTTAAATCCTGCCGATCTTGGGATTTGCCGGTGGTTTATAAGCAGTATATAATCAGTTTATAAGCGCTTTATAAATCTTAAATACTCACATATATATACCCCCAGTTTGTAAGTATGAACTGGAGATACTTGAGTATGGAGTCCACAATAAACATAGAGAACGTGGTGGCATCCACCAAGCTGGCTGAGGAGTTCGATCTCCATAAGATCGAGGCTGAGCTGGAGGGCGCAGAATACAATAAAGAGAAGTTTCCCGGCCTGGTATACCGGGTAAAAGCCCCCAGAGCCGCTTTTCTGATATTCACCTCCGGCAAAGTGGTATGCACCGGCGCCAAGAACGTCGAGGACGTTCGCACGGTTATAACCAATATGGCCCAGACTCTCAAGTCCATAGGCTTCGAGAATATCGATCTGGAGCCGGAGATCCACGTTCAGAATATTGTGGCATCTGCAGATTTGAAGACAGACCTGAACCTCAACGCCATAGCCCTCGGCCTGGGACTGGAGAACATCGAATACGAGCCGGAGCAGTTTCCCGGCCTGGTCTACCGGATAAAAATCCCAAAGGTGGTAGTGCTCATATTCAGTTCCGGAAAATTGGTGGTCACTGGTGGCAAGTCGCCAGAGGAGTGCGAAGAGGGAGTCAAGATCGTGAGGGAACAGCTGGAGAATATGGGGCTGCTATAACTGAATTGCCCAGAAGGATGAGATCTATTGAAAGCAGGGATCAATCCCTTTTTTGTCTCCAGACTTCTGCAAATACTGGGAAATATAAGCGATGATCTTCCAGATCCTGGACGCCAACTACGCATATGATTCAGAGCGAAAGCCCTTGGTGCAGCTATTTGGCACCACTCCTGAAGGGCAGAGCGTCACAGTCAAGGCAGCAGGATTCAGGCCCTACTTTTATGCCAGCGCAATAGAAGGCTGTCTGGAAAGTGCGGCGGACGACCTGAAGGCCATGGGTCTGGAGGTGGAAGTGCTGGAGCGCTTCGAGCCCATAGGCTATCAGAAGAAGCCCAAAAAGATGCTCCAGATCACCACTAACGATCCCAAAGAGGTAAGAAACCTGAGGGAGAGGGTGCGCTCCCTTCCCGGCATCCGGGCGGTCTACGAGACGGATATCCTCTTCAAGAACAGATTTCTGATCGACAAATCGCTGGGAGGAATGGGATGGGTCGAGGCTCCAATACCGGAATGGACCTTGAGCCAGAATGCCGGATCAGTGCAATCGGGAAGAGACTTGCCTCCGGTGGATGCTGCCTCCATCCGTCCGGTGCAGCATGAGGCCAATGCACCCTTGCGTTTCATGAGCTTTGATATCGAGTGCCTTCCCGATCATGGTGCCATGCCCAAGGCAGAGAAATCCCCGGTGATACTGATCAGCATGGCCTTCGAGCCTGAGTATCAGGGCAATAAAGACCTGGTACTGGTAGGAAAGAAGATCGACTGCCCCCGTCCGGACACCAGAGCCTGCAGGAACGAGTATGAGCTTCTAAATCAGTTTGCAGCCATAATCAGGGACTACAATCCCGATATCATCGCTGGCTACAACTCCAATGAGTTCGATTTTCCTTATATTCAGGAGAGGGCAAAGCAGCAGCAGCTCGATTTCAGGGTAGGAAGGGATGGCAGCTCCTGGTACATAAAAAAGATAGTGAACCGAAGCGATGTCTCCATCACCGGCCGGGTGGTGGTCGATCTATTGCCCATCATACGCTCCTCGTTCAGCCTGAAGCAGTATACCCTGAGGAATGTTGCTGCGGAGCTTCTTTCGATGGAGAAGTACGATGTGAATCCCCAGGAGATCGAGGAGCTCTGGGCAGAAGAGAGCAATGGAGAAGGTCTGAAGCGGTTTATCAGCTACTCCCGCCGAGACTCTGTCCTCGCCCTTCGTCTGCTATTGGACCTTCGGCTGATGGACAAGTACATCGCCCTCTCACGGGCCAGCGGCTCGTTATTGCAGGACATAGTCAACGGCGGACAGTCGGGGATGGTTGAGAACCTGCTCTTGCGCCGCTTCCGGGAGATATCCCGGGTGGTGCCCCCCAAGCCAGATTCTGGTCTCTCGGACGAGCGATATGTGGAGAACGAAGAGCTGAAAGGAGGAGCAGTGCTGGTGCCTGAGAAGGGGCTGGTGGAGGATGTGGTCATTTTAGACTACAAGTCGCTATATCCCACCATTATGATGGCTCATAACCTCTGCTACTCGACGGTGGTGCTGGCTGACTCTCCCGACAAAAAAGATATCATAACCTCGCCTTCCGGAGGAAGTTTCGTCTCCCCGAATGTTTCACCGGGGGTAATGCCTCGGGTCTTAAAAGAATTGCTCGATCAGAGGACGGAGACCAAGAGGTTGATGAAGAAGGCCAGCGAAGAGGAGAGGCGATTTTTAGATGCCAAGCAGTATGCACTGAAGATACTGTTGAACAGCTTCTATGGCTACTCGGGTTACGCCCGGGCGAGGCTGTACAGCCTGGCTTTGGCCAATGCGGTCACCTCCTTTGGCCGGGAGAACATTCTCCGGACGAAGAAGATCATAGACGAGATAGGATCGGTCTATATGATCGAAGGCCGGGCAGTCTTCAAGGACGAACTGAGGCTAGGAGCCCCGACAGGAAAGGGATTCGACCTCAATGTGGTCTATGGGGATACTGACAGCGTCTTCGTCCGTCTCAGTCCCCATAATGAGCCGGTGACGCTCGAGGATGCGGGCCTGATCGGAAAGAAGATCGCCGAGACTGTCACATCCAGCCTTCCCCAGCCAATGGAGCTTGTCTTCGAGGCCTTCGCCCGAAGGGGCATATTCCTGGCCAAGAAGCGGTACGCCCTCTGGATCTTCGAGCAGATGGGGGAGGAATGGAAAGACAGGATCAAAGTCCGTGGCATGGAGACCGTGAGGCGGGACTGGTGCGGCCTGACATCCGGGACCCTCAAGACATGCCTCGAGCTGGTGCTCAAGGAGGGAAAGGTGGACGAGGCGGTAGAGCACGT
>DAIO01000200.1:0-13032 GCA_002498745.1 Methanosaeta sp. UBA533
TTCTCATCGGTGATGAGATCGATTGAGAAGGACATGCTGTTCCTGAATTCTGCCCGGAATCTGCTTCGCAAGATGCCGACCATTGACCCGGAAACGCCAGCCATTCTCATCGCCGGTTATCCCAATGTGGGCAAATCAAGCTTCATCATCCGAATTACCGGGGCCAAACCCGAGGTGGCAAGCTATCCTTTTACCACTCGGGGGATAATTGTGGGCCACTTCGTTCGTGACGATAAGAGGTATCAGGTGGTGGACACTCCCGGATTGCTCGACCGGCCAATGTCGGAGCGAAATGAGATCGAGAGGCAGACCGTGGCTGCCCTCAGCCATCTGCAGGGGGTAGTGCTATACATTCTGGACCCAAGCGAGCACTGCGGCTATCCTCTGGATTCACAGCTTCGTCTGGCCGAGGATCTATCCAATTGGATCAGGCTGCCCATGCTGATCGTTGCCAATAAGGTTGATCTCAAGAGATATAGTGATCTGGTAGAGATGTCCACTGAGACAGGAGAAGGCGTCTCTCTAGTGCTGGAGAGGCTGATCGCTCTCCTGGATAGCAAAGGCGATGGACTTGCAAGCAGTTCTGATGCTGATAAGTCTATATTATAAAATCATATCCTCCGAATCTACTATCCAGCCGGAGAACTCAATTGCGGACTGTGATTCTCAGCACCATGAGCTTTTCAAAAAAGCATCCTTTGCTGGCCACCCGCTCTGTGATAAGCCCGGCGTCCCCTGCCATCATCTCCACCTCCTCGGGTCCGGTCAGGCTGGATATGAGCAGCAGTGCTCTTCCCCCCGGCCAAAGATAGCCAGCCAGATTCAGCAGGAACCGGCCTATGGTCTCCCTGCCGCTCTCACCTCCGTCCAGGGCATAGTTGATCCATTGATCGCTTCTCTCTGCCCGTTCGGTGGGAAGGTAAGGGGGATTGAAGATGATCAGGTCGAATCTCCCTCTTATTCCTCCGAAGAGGTCGGATCTTATCACCTCTACCCCTCTCTCCCTGGTCGCCCTGACGGCATGAGGATTTATGTCCAGGGCGACAAGGCTCTCCACCTGTCTGGCCAATTCCAGGGATACGAGACCCGAACCGCAGCCTACCTCGAGCACATGATCCTTTGGGCGGGCCTCTTTTATGGCCGCCTGCAAGAGGAGAAATGTATCCTCGTCCGGATGATAAACCTCACAAGATCGAAATCCAGAACAAATTATCTCAATCCTCCAACTCGCCTAAATAATCCTTTCCTTTTTCAATTCTGCCGGCACCTGTACAGGCCATCCACGTAAGAGCAGATATCATGGATGACCTGGGGATCGTTCAACCATACCCCTGCCTCGTAGTTGTCATCGATCCCTCCCTGGGAGAGATTGGCAGAGGTCACTATCGCCTCTTTTCTGTCGATCATATAGATCTTGGCATGGAGCGGCCGGACGAAAAGGAGCTCTCCTCCCAACCTTCTTACCTCATCCTGGATGTCATCGCTCATTCCTGAGCTGTAGTCCGATTCCCGCCCTCTCATGAACACCACCAGCCTCCCTCCCCGGCGGAAGAACTTCTGCAATGGAGCAGCAATCCGATTCCAGGTCTGCCTCTTTATCCAGGGGGATACAACCACCACCTCGAACCTGGCCGTCTCCAGCATCCTGCAGAGTCGGTCCTCAATGGAGTGGAGGCGAAGGGGTGGAAAGGTGCCCAGGAAGATGGCTGAAGGATTTTGCTCCTGGCGGGCAAGGTAGCTCTCCAGGTACTGCAGCCTTTCCGACGAATTGTATTCTGCAGATCTTTTCGTCTTCTTGAGCTCCTCTTCCAGATCCACGCTGCGGCTCTTGAGCTTGAGCAGATTTGCGCATTCCCGTTGGAGCTGGTCCAGCTTCATCTCCTTTTCCCTGAGCCGGTCATGCAGCTGTTCTACGTCCATTTGCATCTGGCGATAGCCTGCTAGCAGCCTTTTATTGCGACCTGCTTCCAGCTGGATGATGCTGAGGGATATCACCGCTAAAGCCAGAAATGCCAGCCAGATCCAATACCCTTCCATTCGGCATCCTCAACAAGCCAAAATAAACCAAAAGAGTATGTCTGTGCCATAAAAAAATGGTTTCGGGATGATCAGAACATCCCGGGAGGCATTCCACCCATTCCCATTCCGGGCATTCCACCCATTCCCCCCATCCCAGGAGGCATGCCGCCTGGACCGCGTGCAGGAGGTTCCTTGGTGGAGGCTAAGACATCATCGATGCGCAGTATCAAGCAAGCAGCATCAGTGGCTGACAAAATAGCCTGAATCTTAACCCGCAGGGGCTCGACCACGCCCAGCTCATACATATCCACCGTCTCCCCGGTATAGGCATTGAGCCCTATGTTCTTGTTGCTGGAATGCCTGCTCTTCAGCTCAACCAGCTTATCGATGGCATCAAAGCCAGCGTTCTCGGCCAGAGTTTTGGGCACGATCTCCATCGCCTCAGCGAACTTGGCGACGGCAAGCTGCTCCCTGCCCTTCAGTGTGGCGGCATATTCGCGCAGACGCAATGCGATCTCTATCTCCGGGGCTCCACCGCCCACCACCAGCTTCTTGTCCTCCACCACGTCTGCCACCGCATGTAAGGCATCGTCGAGGGCCCTCTCCAGGCCATCCAGGACTTGCTGGGTTCCTCCCCGGAGGAGGAGGGTTGCAGCGCTATTCTTGGTGCCGGTTATAAAGGTCATTATCCCGCTTCCCACCCTCCGCTCCTCCACCAGAGCGGCTGATCCGAGGTCCGAAGGCTTCAATTCATCCAGGCTGGTGACGATGTTCGCTCCCGTGGCCTTGGCAAGCTTGTCCAGATCCTTTTTGATCACCCTTCTCAAGGCGAGGACTCCCGCTTGTGCAAGGTAATGCTGGGCCAGGTCGTCGATGCCCTTCTGGCAGAAGACCACATTTGCGCCACTGGCGATCACCTTATCCGCCGCCTCCTTTACCCTCTTCTTCTCATGCTCCATGAACATCTGGAACTGATCGGAGGAGGTGATCTGGACCTCAGTCTTAGTCTCAGTGTCCTTGGACTCGATGGGACAGGAGAGCAGGGCCACCTTGGCATCCGTGACCTTGCGGGGCATGTTCTGGTGGACGATCTCCTTGTCAATCACCACTCCTTCGATGATCTCTGAGTCTGCTGTGCTCTCGCCCACCTTCTTCTCCACGTTGACCCTGTCCATGTCGAAGACCCTCTTCTCCCCATAGTCCTCGGTGGCATTGAGGACCAGATCAACGACATAACTGGCCATCTTGCTGTCAGGAGAATCTGCCAGCTTGCCGGTCATAGCGGTCCGGGCGATTCTCTCCAGCAGTACCCGATCTGACTCCTGGGCCTCGAAGGCGATTGACTTTGCTATCTTTACTGCTTCATCCGCTGCCATTCTATAGCCCTGCACGATCATAGTGGGGTGGACCTTCTGGTCCAAGAGCACCTCCGCTTTTCTGAGAAGCTCCCCCGCCAGCACAGCTACAGTGGTGGTGCCGTCACCCACCTCTTTGTCCTGGGTCTTGGCGGCCTCGATGAGCATCTTGGCAGCGGGATGCTGCACATCCATTTCCTTGAGGATGGTCACCCCATCGTTTGTGATGGTGACGTCGCCAATGGAATCCACCAGCAGCTTGTCCATGCCTTTGGGGCCCATTGAGCTGCGCACGGCATTGGCCACTGCGCGGGCGGCCATGATATTATTCGAAATGGCTTCGTTTCCCGATTCTCTGCGGGTATCTCTTAAAATGATAACTGGTGTTCCACCCATTCCTGCCATGTATAATAATCCTCCAGCAAATGATTCTCGGTTAAGCAGTATTTGCTCTTCTATAAAACCTTTTCTTATCTATTGGGCTTCACATGGCTGTTATTTGCCTCCTGAAGGGAAGCTGCCAGCAACTTTAAGTAGTTGAAGCTCCTCCAGAAGGTCTAATCTTATTGAGGAATAAAAAATGGTAGATGGAACAGTTAAGTTTTTCAATCGAGTCAAGAATTTTGGATTCATTGCTGGTGACGATGGTAAGGACTATTTCGTTCATGTGACTGGCTTGAAGCCCGGTGTCGCAATCGATGAGGGCGACAAGGTGAGCTTCGATGTCATCGAGGGCGAGAAAGGCCCCAAGGCCGATAAGGTAGAAAAGGTTTAGATAATAATATAGCCACTACATAAATTCAGCAAAGCGATAGCAAGGCAAAGGCCCTTCCTATTGCTATAATCTATTTTATTAGGCCATTAAAATGCAATAGCAAATGCATTTGGTGCCAGCAGAGAGAGGATGATAGCTATGCCTATTATCAAGAATATGGTGCCCGCTATCCTGGATACCAGCTTCCTGTCGACCTTCTGAGAGATGATTTGTCCCAGATAGATTGCCATAACGGAGAGGATGAATAGCGCTGCCATGACCCCTATTAAGACCATGATTGGATTATACTCCGTGGCAAAGAGGGCGGATGCGATCTGGGTCTTGTCTCCCCACTCCGATAGAAAGATAAGGGAAAATCCGGACAGAAGAGCGTTTCCGGATGATAGCCCCCTCTCTTCTTCTGCCTCCTTTTGATCCCCTCTGAGAATCAATGCTCCGAACAGAATGAACACCCCGCCAGATATCAGTTTTAGCAGATCGAGGGGAATTATGCCTGTCATCCAGGAGCCTATGAGAATGGCAAATCCATCTGTGATCAGAAAAGCGAGCATGACACCAGCCAGGAGCGGGATGTACTCCCGGGTGCGGGAGGATAGGAGTATCACAGAGAGCTGAGTTTTGTCGCCCATCTCCGCCAGGCCGATGGCGATGAGGGGAATTATGATCTCGTTAAGCGGCAGGGCCATTGGAGTCATCCCGCCTGAACTCAGTTCGCTGCAAGGTCATATCCTACCTTCCCCAGAATGGGTCCTTCTTGCGTTTGATCTCCATGAAATTCTCCAGCACCTCTCTCTCATCCTCGGCCAGCTTCGGCTTCAGCTCCAGCTCCACAATGCGGGCATGCTTTTCCGGGATATTGACATAGAGGATATCACCTTCATGGATCTGCCGGCCCACAGTGGGCCCGTCGATGGATACGGCCACCTCCTGGCCGACGGTTGCCGATCCCTGGTTCTCATTGTGGGCCTGGATTCCCTTGATCACTCCCACATTGGCCCCGTCCTCTCTCATTAGATTGACCTGGGTCCTGACGATCCCGCCGATCACCTGAACTCCCACCACAGCGGGCTTGGATTGCCGGAAGACACAATCTGGAAGTATGCGCACTGCCCCCGGCCGGATGACCGCTTCAAGGCGCTCTTGCTCCATCTTATTTTTCTGATCTTCCACCCAGCGTTCATAGCTCTCGATGATGGTGTAGATGATATCGCTGGAGAAGACAGGTACATTCGTCTTCTGGATCTCGTTCAAGGCATCGGGCAGTATATCCACATTGAATCCCAGGATGGCGGAAAGAAGGGGATCGTTGATGGCAGCGGCCCTTATCACATCCCTTCTGGATATGGGCCCCACATCTGCATAGTGAATGTGAATATCCCTTGCCTTAAGCTCCCCCACCAGGGCCTCCAGCGAGCCGATGGTGTCCGACTTGATGATTAACCCCTCGCTCTCGGTGTCGATCCTGACTGCGTCCAACTCGGACTTCAATTCCAGGGAGAGGGCCTCTACCTCGTCGGGATTGGAGACCACCCGGATGGTTGATCCGGCCAGGGCGTTATCCAGCTTTGGAGCGGAGACCTTCACCCCAGAAGCGGCAGATACATGCTTTACCGGAAGGAACCTCTCCTCGCTCCTGATCTCAGCCAACGGTTTGGGCTTGAGCAAGGCCCTGATCTTGGTAACCAGGGGCTCGCGCGAGGTGCCGACGATCACAGTATCCCCGGCAAAGAACTCCCCATTGTAGAGTATGACATCCAATGTAGTGCCCAGCCCTTTCTCTTCCTTGACCTCGAGAATGGTGCCCACCCCTGGACCGGTGGCGGTGAGCTGCAGGTTGTCCTTGAGGAATCTCTGCGCCAGGCCCACCAGGATCATGAGAAGGTCGGGAACCCCTTCTCCGGTTACGGCACTGATGGGCACGATGCCCACCGTCCGGGTGAAATCGGTGATGCGATCATAGCGGTCTGCATCAAAGCCATACTTGTAGAGCTCGCCCACAAGCTCATAGAGCCTGGTATCGAGGATCTCTGAGACCCTCTCGTTCTGCACCTTCAGGCTCTTGGCGAAAGGAGCATTAGTGGTGGTATGCCATCCGCCAATGCGGTCCATCTTGTTGGCAGCGACCACAAATGGGGTCTTGAAGCGCTTGAGAATGCTCAGGGACTCGATGGTCTGGGGCTGGAAGCCTTCGTTTACATCCACGATCAGCACTGCCAGATCGGCCAGGGAGCCGCCCCGGCTGCGCATGGATGTGAATGCATGGTGACCCGGCGTATCAATGAACAGCAGTCCCGGTATCTCGATCTCCTTTCCGAAATGCGATCCGCAGAAATCCTGAACCACATCCAAGGGAACCTCTGTGGCTCCAATGTGCTGGGTTATCAGGCCGGCCTCTCCCTTGGCTACTGCGGTACCTCGGATCTTATCCAGGAGTGTGGTCTTGCCATGGTCCACATGCCCCATCACCACTACTATCGGTGTCCTGAGGTTTGATTGCTTGCCCTTTGCCTTGCCGGCCTTTTTGGATTTCTGCTGCATGAAATATCGCTTCTCACAGAATTAGCCCTAAAAAAGTGATTTATTTTTTGGGAATTTAAAGGCTCCCATGAGGGCTTGGCAGAAGCATCTGCCAGGAGCTACTCGTAGAGCCATTCTTCATCTATTCGCTTGTATGTCACCAGCTCTGAGGGATCAAAGTGAAGAGCGATCTCGCGAGATGCTGACGCCGGGGAGTCTGAGCCGTGCACCACATTTCGTCCCGTCTCAATGCCCCAGTCACCGCGAATGGTTCCCGGAACGGCCTCCACTGGATTTGTGGCGCCGTTCATCTTTCTCATGGCGGCAATGGCACCCCTTCCCTCGACCACCAGGGAGACGGATGGTCCTGAGGTGATGAAGTCCACCAGATCCTGGTAGAACTTCTTGCCCACATGCTCTGCGTAATGCTCTTTAGCCTTCGCTTCAGGCATCGCAGCGAGCTTCATGGCCACGATCTTGAAGCCCTTCTCTTCAATCCGTTGCAGGATCTTGCCCACCAGGCCTCTCTGCACACCATCGGGCTTGACCATGACGAATGTTCTCTCGATATCCGCCAGGCCTTATGCCCCCTTGCGGGCCCACTTTATTCTTCTAGTTACCCGGCCAAGGGCAACATTGTTCTCGCATTTGGCAGAACAAAAGTAAAATACCGTTCCGTCCTTCTTGGCATAGAGCTTGCCCGTGCCAGGCTCAATGGTCTTATTGCAGAAGCTGCACTTTCTTTCTTCCATCTTCCTCACCTGCTGGTAAGCTTCTTTGCCTCTCTTGCCGTCTCCAGCAGCATAAGGACATCGCCGATTCGTATGGGTCCCATGCTGTTCCTGGTTATGATTCTCCCCTTGTTATTGCCCTCAAGAATACGGCACTTGATCTGCATTGCTTCCCCATGCATGCCGGTGACGCCGATGACCTCGATTACCTCTGCCGGTATTCCGTTATCGTCCTCCATAGGATATCACCTACTTCAGAGATCCAATTTTTTGGACGATCTCATCCAGAATCTCTTTTCCTTTCCCCGGCTCCACGATCGCTGCGGCTGCGCTCTTAACGCCAAGGCCTGCAGCGGCACCAAGCTCGCTCTGCTTCTTGACGTAGATATAGGGGGTCTTCTTCTCTTCGCATAGAGCGGGAATATGAGCGACGATCTCAGGGGGCTGAACATCCTCGCCTACTATTACCAGACGGGCTACACCCCTCTCTATGGCCTTGGTGGCCTCGTTTGTGCCTTTCTTTATTCGGCCGGTATCGCGAGCCAGCTCTAAGGCCTCAAGGGATTTTGTGGCCAGATCTGCTGGAACATCAAACCTTACATATATTGGTCTTGCCATAACTTAATTCTCCTTCCGGGCGACAACGCCCATCATCATTCATCGCAAAAGCGCCTTTTGGATTATACCTCAAGACTAGATCTGCCATTAGTTCCACATGTAAAAAGGTTGCGCTAGGGCCCAAGAAGCCCCATCAGCACAAACTGAATGTTTTCCTCGGAAACAAATCCGGATAACTCTCCTTCTGATCCACTGCTGGAATACTCTAGGTCGCTCTTTTCAGCTAGATCGCTCGCTTTCCGGCTAGTATCTGCTGTTGGCTGGATATACCGGGCGACGATGTCGAAGCCATCCTCACCGCTCCTGGACGATGTGATCCTCAGGTTGAACTCCTTATACCCGCCAGCCATGGGCATGCTCGCTCCACCGCGACCGAGGGCTGCTACCTGCAGGTCAGCTCCGTTGTCATCAACCAGGGTGAAGTTCTCCGATGGCTGGCCACCGGATATGACATCGATGGACTGCTGTACTGCTTCTTGCGGCCCGAATAGAGTTGGCCTGCCCATGGCCATGACAAAGTCGGTGCCCATGGGGATCATCATATAGCCTTCATAGGGAATGACCAGGCTGTTGTAGCCCATTGGATAGGGCTCGATCCAGTGGAACTCCGCCCAGGTGTTATTGAAGCGAACCTCTCCCAGCCTTTCGATCCTGGTGGAATAAAGCTGGTCCCCATAGACCAGGCCTATGGACTGCGGGAGGGCGATACTTGCCGCATCGGTCAGATTCTGAGATGAACTGATATTTATCCAGTATGCCATATCAGTGTTCTGCGGTGCCATCTCCAGCACGTCTCTCAGTCCATCGAAGCTCCAGTCCACCAGGCTCCCCTTAACGCCAAAGGTCTCAGGGGAATTGGCATCTGATGTAACAGCAATCTCTTTCTGGTTGGTGCCCAGGGGCAGGAAATATGCAATTCCTGAGAGCACCATAAGAGCGCCTACGAAGATAGCGAAAGCCTTCTGATTCATCCTCTCTCCTCACGAAATAATTATTATTTAACCTTTCTCTATCGGCCATAGGGGCTCGTCTTGTATATAACTCCGGCCCAGGCGCAGGGCTATCTCCGCACGCTCCAGTTCCCTGCCCAGGTAGCCGGCATGGTCCAGCCTTCCTATCAATCCCCGGTCGATGAGGGTGTTAAGCACCTTCCGGGCGCTCGTGCCAGCTACTGTGATCCTGCCGTTTCCAGCCATGATCCGCCCTTCGGAGAGGAAGATCCTGAAGCTTCCGGCAGGGTCAGCCTCGAATTTATGGTCTGCCGAGGCCTCCACCAGCTCCTGGGGAGGAACCTCCTCCGGAATTCTCCTCTTCTCTTTGAGTATCAATAGGTCCAGGCCCAGGTCTTTTGGAGGGGTCTGGCGCCCTTTGGCCAGAACCATCATCCTCGAGGCCACAGCCAGCTCGTGAATGGAGCCCTTTGCCTTGGCGCTGTATTCGGGGGTGAAGAGCAATGAGGCCCCCACTTCCATTGCCAGGACGGATAGGAGCAGGTTGGCCCCCTGGCTGTCTCCATCCAAAAGCTCAGTAACATTGCCCACCCCGAAGAAAAGAGGGATATCAGGATCGGCCTCACGGAGGCTGATATATCTGATCATCGACCGGGCCAGGCCCATCAAGGGGGGATCGAGGACCGGATCGGCAATAGTCTGGATTGCATAATCCTTTGCTCTGTTCAGGTTCTCCTCCAGGGTGACGGATCCAGGTCCCGGTATGACCACTGCCGGTATACCCGCTTCTGCCACCCTGCTTCCCACCAGGGGAAGGTTTTCACTGTTCAGGCTGAGTATCATGTCCGCCCCGGCCTCGATGCCGGCACAGATGAGCTCCGGCCGAACGGCATCTATGCTTATGGGAAGGGCAGTTACTTCCCTTGCCTTCTTCAGCGCTCTTTTGACGCTGGCGGGGGTGGCGTCCAAGGATGCGCCCAGGTCGATCAGATCGGCACCCTGCTCCTCGAAGTATCTGATCCGCTCCACCAGATCCTCATCCCGGAGCCTGGTGGCATCGACTACCTCCGCCAGGACCTTCATCCGCGAGCTGCCGCCGATCTTGACGCCTTTGATGGTCAACTGCCCCGGGGCCCATGCCTCCTGCCGCTCCAGCTGAATGATGGCCTCCTGCCTTCTCTTCGCCTCAAATAGGACGCAGGCCGGAACAGTAGTGGAGAGCTCAACCTCATCCAGGCGGGGCAAGAGCGATATCAGGTCTACAGCATGCTTCGGCCCCAGGCGGATCCTGGTGCCAAGAGCCATCTCCGCCCCTCGGAAATCGGCGGTTATGGCTCCTGGGATCAGAATCAGGTCGTATCCTCGAGGCCCTGCCCGGCAGAGCATCTCCGGGGTGATAAACGCCGCTACATCGACATCCAGCACTAGCACATCCGCGCCACAGGCTGATCTTCTGACCTGCTCAGAGGCCAGCCTTCCGGTGACGAGAAGAACCTTCATCGCTTGGGCAGTGCCACTCTTCTCAGGCGTTCTACTTTGGAAAAAAGGGGGCGTTTAACGTGCCCCGCAGTACCTCACCTCATCCACGTCTAAAGTGAGGGGCGTTGCTGGCTCAATGGACGCAATCCTTCTCACCCGACCGACGCCCACCAGCTGAAGCTGCAGCCTTGCTGCCTGAGACTCGCTCTCCTCATAATAATTCTCTCCAGACTGGATGGTTCTGTGGGTTATGACCTGAAGGGCCTTTATGGTGGTGATAAGGCCGGTTGTGCCTGGAACTACATCCAGGGCGCTTGAATCGGTGATGAAGATCCTCTCACCAGGCTGGCAGTTGCAGACGGCAAAGAAATTGTTCGGGCTCCTGATCTCCACCGTCCTCACTCTGGCGGCGAGAATCTCTTTTATCACATGTCTGGATAATCCGGTTAGGCTTGTGTAAATCATCTGGCATCACCCGTACATTGGGAACTCTTTCGGCAACTGGGTCTGCTGTTCCTCGGGTGCGGCCGCTTTCATCTGCTGGGCCAGTTGAGCCATCTGCACCTCGATCTCCTCTGCCTGTTCAGCGAGCTTGGCAGTGTTTACTCCCAGGCCATAGATCTTGTTAATGGTCTCGATGGCAGCGATCGCCGAGCGGGGATCAGGTTCTGCTGATGCCGTCTCCCCCAGTAGGCAGACCGCAGGGAGGTTTCTTATGCGGCACTCATTCATGATGCTACCGGTAATTCCGGTGATTGTTCCTATCTCAAAGATCTCTGCTTTGCCCTTTATCTTATCCAGCAGCTCCTGGCGGCTTACAGCGCCAAAGACCCGGTTTTGATCATCCATCACGGTTATTCCTGCCAGGCAGATCAACTCCTGTGCATTGATGGACTCTGCCCAGGCCACTATCTCCCTTCCAACCTCATAGGAGGCCAGGGGATGGATGGGAATATCGGCGGTCAGAACCACTACCCCCTTGCTCGCATCCTCATAGATGCGAACCGGCATGTTCACTACTCCTCCCAAAAGGACTGCCAGTGGCGGGAAGTATTTGGAGTTCATCGCTCCGATATAGGTCATCTTCAGATCGTTGACTATGTACTGGCTGGCGATGTTACCTACCAGGCCGATTCCCGGGAATCCCTCTATCAGAATAGGGTTTTTGACAGTGAGCTCCTTTTCAAGGATGACCTGGACAATATCCTTTTCCATGAAAGATAATACCTTTTTATCTAAGATAAGATCATCGCTTCAGAGCAGAACGAAAAAGAGCAATCTGGGGTTGAAAATGGCAGAAGTAATCAAAGACATCATCGATCAGGCAAAATCAGTAGACAGAACTTACCTCATGGAGCATGAGAGCAAGGCCATTTTGGAGGAGCTGGGGATATCCACAACCGGCTCCGTGGTAGCAAGAACCGAAGAGGAGGCAGTGGAGATATTCAAGTCTCTGGCCAGTCCAGTGGCCTTGAAGGTTCTCTCTCCTGACGTAGTCCATAAATCCGATGCAGGTGGGGTCAAGCTCCATTTGAATGAGGAGAACGACGTCCGGCGAGCCTACCGGGATATTGTCAGCTCATTTCAGGGAAAGCTGGTGGAGGGTATCTCTGTGCAGAAGATGGCCCCGACGGGAATAGAGGCCATCGTGGGAGTGGCAAACGATCCCACCTTCGGGCCGGTTCTGATGTTCGGCCTGGGGGGGGTATTCGTTGAGGTCTTGAAGGATGTCAGCTTCCGCTCCATCCCCATCACCCGCTCAGATGCACAGGAGATGATCGAGGAGATCCGGGGGTATTCCCTGCTCAAGGGCAGCCGGGGCCACTCTGCGGATATCGAGGCCTTGAAGGATCTACTGATGAGGATATCGGATTTTGTGAACTTGGAGCCCCGCATCTGGGAGATGGATCTGAATCCCGTGTTCCTCTATCCTCATGGTTGCACTGTGGTCGATGCCAGAATCATCCTGGGCGAGCCCAGGGCCAGTCCACCCGCCGGGAAAGAGAAGCAGGATCTGCATGACCTCTTCTATCCTCAGAGCATAGCGGTGATCGGGGCTTCGGGTACGCCCGGAAAGCTGGGCTGGAATGTCTTCACCAATCTGGTCAGCCACAAGTTCAAGGGTAAGCTCTATCCCATCAACCCCCGAGCAGAGGAGATTCATGGCATCAAGGCCTATCCCCGCATCAGCGCGGTGCCCGAGCCGGTGGATGTGGCCATCATTCTGGTCTCTGCAGGCATGACCGCGGATGTAGTGGAGGAGTGCTGCCAGTGCGGCGTGCGCTATATCGTGGTCGAGTCGGCCGGGTTTGCGGAGCTGGGGCCAGAGGGCAAGAAGATCGAATTGCAGATGAAAGAGATCGCAGATAGGTATGGCGTGCGGCTGCTTGGACCGAACTGCTCGGGGATCATCAACACTCACTGCAGCATGGTGCAGTCCATAGGTATTGTGGATGCCTTGAGTCAGGGCAACATCGGCCTGGTCTCCCAGGCAGGGGTGTGTGCAGCCGGGATGCTCTGGGGTCTGCGCCATATCATGGACTTCGGCATCATAGCCACCATAGGCAACAAATTGGACATCAATGAGA
>DAIO01000134.1:0-7128 GCA_002498745.1 Methanosaeta sp. UBA533
ACATCTCCTCTGGCGATCGTCACCCGGACTATGGCAGAATGTGGGCGGGCAATGCTTTCAGATGATCTCAATATAGATCGCAGCTGCTTTATGCTGATGGGCTGAATGCGATAGCCATGAGCCGAACTGTGGAGGACATAAAAAGGAGCATAAAGAGCGGAAAGGCAACAGTTCTCACCCAGCAGGAGATCTCTGAGATGGTAGAAGAGAAAGGAGAGATCGGCCTGAAGGATGTGGATGTTGTCACCACCGCCACCCGGGCGATAATGAGCGGCACCTATGCTGTGCTCTCCTTTCCCCTGGCAGCTTTTGGCTCATTCGTCCGCGCCAGCAGCGCCAGGATCAACGGCGTTCCTGCCCATCCAGGGCCGTGCCCAAATGAGCGACTGGGTATCATCGATCTGATGGTCTACGGCACCGCGCACAGCATACGCCAGCCGGATTACGGGGGAGGACACCTCTTAAGGGAGCTGGTGGAAGGAAAGGATGTCCTGGTGGAGGTTCTGGCAGAAAATGGAGACCTCCTGGAAAAGGATATCTGCCTGGATGAGATCCCCTATGCCCGCATATTCTCCACTCGCAATGCCTTCAAGAACTATGTGGCCTTCGTCAACCCCAAAGGCCTCCCCCTGAAGACCATCTTCAGCAGGCTGGAGTTTCCGCCTCATTTTGCCGCAGCCACGGTCTCTGGATGCGGCCAGATCAATCCCATCAAGAACGATCCCCACCTGGAGACCATAGGCATTGGAACCCGCATTCTCATCAATGGAGCACAGGGATTTGTGATGGGGACGGGGACCCGCTCCATGCCCACCAGGCCTAACCTCCTCGGGATGGCGGACATGCGCCAGATGGATCCGGAGTATATGGGCGGATTTGCGACCTCAGCCGGCCCGGAGTGCATAGGTTCCTGGGCGGTGCCAATCCCAGTGCTGAATGAATACATCTTAAGGAGCATACTGCTTCAGGATAGGGATATCCCTCTCACCATAATGGATGTGAATGTACGCCAGAAGATCGGCAAGTCGACTTACGGAGATGTCTGGGATTCCGTCGACCTGGAGGTACAGTTCGATCCGGAAAGGTGCAAAGGCTGCACCAGGTGCACTGCAGCGCCAGCCTGTCCCATGAATGCGATAAGCATCGAGGATGGCCGGGTTTTGCGCGATAAAACAAAGTGCTTCAACTGCGGCCTGTGCGTCTCCCAGTGCAGCGGCGGGGCATTCCAGGGGAGGCTGGGGGCCATCCGCCTGGGGGAGAGGACAATTCCCATTCAGCTCCGCCAATCGGATAGAGCAAGGGCGATGGGGTTAGCAAAAAGGCTGAAAGAGGAGATTCTGAATGGATCCTTTAGAATTACCGAGATGGTGGAACGATTGTGAGGGCGAGCAGATGCCCGGGTTCACTTCATCCCCAACCTGAAGAAGGGGTATTCGTGACCCCCCGCGCTCCCTATGTATTAAATTCTAGTTTACTGCATGCCCAGGCGTTCCTTTATCGCCCGGACATCGGCCTGTACCTGCCTGAAGTTGTTCGCATATCCAGGCTGGATATCATCCCTCAAGCCCCTTGATCTCACCCAAGACCTGAGGAATAGCATCTGTGTTTGCCTTTATCTGAGGAATAGCATCTGTATTTTCCTTTATCTGAGGTATCAAGTCGGTGTTCTTTCGCACTGCTCTCAAGTCATCTCTCATATCAAGCAGCACAGGGATGGCTTTATTCAACTGGATCGTAGCGCAGAACTGAGCATACTCTCCTATCCTCATGACCTCTCCCTGAAAGTCATCAAATACAATATTTGACACCTCGGAACGGGCGGGACGCTCTGTTTCAATCTGAGTGCAGAAGGCTTTAATCGCCTCCTCATCGCCATCAGCAAAGGCCATGACTGCCTGGCCCTCGCTGCTTCTCATATTGTGAGCCTCAAACATCCTGATTCTATTGGACATGGCAATGCCCAACAGGAAGTAACGGTAGCCAACGTCATTAACCTTCGGACCAGTGATTGTGATCTTGAGCTTCATCTAAGTCTAAAATAGGTTCGCCTGAGAGAAAAGGATTTGGGTCGAATTCGGCTGTATTGCATTACCCTCGCATCTCGTCCGCCATTCCTCCTGACTTGGGGTCCATGGCGTCCCTCAGTCCGTCGCCAAGTAGGTTGAAGGCCAGCACTGTGATCATAATAGCTATGCCGGGGATGAATATCAGGTAGGGCGCAGAAAATATCAGCCCCTGGGAATCGCTGAGCATCGAGCCCCACTCTGCAGTGGGCGGCTGGGCCCCCAGTCCCAGGAATCCCAGGCCGGCTAGGGAGAGGATCGCTCCGGCCATGTTCAGGGTCGCCAGCAACACAACCGGCGAGACTACATTGGGCAGGATGTGTTTTATCAGGATATATCGATCCGAGGCGCCCAGGCACTTCGCAGCCTCAATGAACTCCATCTCCCGGAAGGATAAAGTCATCCCCCGGATAATTCGGGCGTAGCCGGTCCAGCCGGATATGCTCATGGCGATCACGGCGTTGAAGAGCCCAGGCCCCAGCATGCCGATGATGGCCAGGGTGAGCAGGAGTCCGGGAAAAGAGCTTTTGATATCCACAACTCTCATGAGCAGGCTATCCACCAGGCCGCCCTTGAATCCGGACAGCAAGCCCACAGTGGTTCCGATACTGAGAGATATGACCACGATTATGGCGGGCATGAGCAGAGAGAGCCGGGCACCAAAGATGATCCTTGAAAGGACATCCCGCCCGAACTTATCAGTTCCCAGGAGATGATCCTGGTTCGGCCACTGGAGCCTGCGACTGATTTCGATTGCATCCGGATCATAGGGTGCAATATACGGCGCCATGACGGCAATCGATATGAGCAGGACTAATATGGCCAGGCCGACCATCGCCAGAGGGTCTTTGCAGAGATCATGAGAGTACTGCCGCCAGAGGCTGGCGGACTCATCCATTACGGGTACAGGCTCGCGTTCCCTCCTTAAGATATGCTCCAATTTCTGCCATACATTCTTTATATCGGGATCAGAACCAGACATTGAATCTCAGCCTCATCATGACTTTTCATATTGTATTCTAGGATCGATCAGGGAGTAAGAGAGATCTGTGATCAGGGTCACCAGCACGAAGAGGGCCATGAAGATCAATGTGAAGCCCATGATCATCGGATAGTCGCGAGCGTTGATGGACGCAAGGAACATGCTGCCATTTCCCGGCCAGGAGAAGATGGACTCGATTATGACAGAACCTGTGAGGATATGGCCGAAGAAGAGCCCGATCATAGTCACCACGGGGTTCAAGGCGTTGCGCAAGGCGTGCTTGAATATGATAACGAACTCGGTGAGGCCTTTGGCCCTGGCGGTGATGATATAACCCTGGCTCAGGGTCTCCAGCATGCTGGTCCTGGTGAGGCGCATCAGGCTGCCGGTCATGGAGGTGCCCATGGCGATTGAAGGCAGGGCCAGGTGCCAGAGCTGGTCTTGCCAGCCCACGCCGTAGCCGTAGAGAGGGAATAGGTCGTACTTGACTGAGAAGAACCAGAGGAGCATGAGGGCCAGCCAGAAGGTGGGCATGGAGATCTCGAGCATGACATAGACGCGACAGAGGTGGTCGACTATGGTATTCTTCTTGACTGCGGATATCACGCCCAGGGGAATGGCGATAAGAAGGGCGATCATGATTCCGGCCAGGTTGAGGACCAGAGTAGGGCCGAGGTGGTCCATGAACTCTTTGAGCACCGGTTTATGGGTAGAAAAAGACCGGCCAAGGTCGCCGTGAAGCGCATTGTTCAGCCATTTCAGGTATTGTATGTGGATGGGATCGTTCAGGCCGTAGTGCTCTTTTATGGCCTGCACCATCTCCGGAGTGGCCATCATGCCCATGGCGGAAGCCTCGGAGTCGGCCATCATCTCGCCGATATCACCAGGCGAGAGGAAGACCAATCCGAAGGTGATCAGGGAGCCGCAGAGGAGCACTGGGACCATTACGGCCAGGCGCTTGAGGATGTACTCTTTCATCATCTAGACATGCCACCAGATCATGCAGGCGACGCCCTTGGTGGGGTAGTGGTAAGAGCCGTCGGGGTTCATTTTGGAGCGGCAATAGTCTCTCAGCTCATCTTCCATCTCTCCTGTGACATCGGAGTAGTACATCAGGAGAGGCTTCCAGTAGCTGACCGCCTCTTCCTCTGTTTCGTACTTTATCTCTGCCTCGGCCTTCCAGGTCTCAACGTTCGAGTAGATTCCGTGCTGGTAGAGTGTAGTTATGATATGGACGAAGTTGTAGACGTATTTATCCGGCTCTTTTCTGATCAGGGGGTAGATTAAGTTAAGAAAGTCCATGTTGCCGTAGGGAAGGGCCGAGGTTATCAGAGCGCAGCGGCCTTTGGAGGCCTGGTGCATCTTCAGCAGGGAGGGCGGGTCCCTGATGGCTGGGGACCAGACGCTGAAGACCAGGTCGTACTTCTCATGGATCTCGAAGTCGCTCCAGAGGTATTCAGCGTATTCCAGGTCAACGCCTGCCCGATCGGCATTATCACGCATGAGCTTCTGGTTGGTATGGGACGGCTCAAGGACTGTGACATTGCCTGCGATCCTGGCTAACGGGACTGCAAGCCTTCCAGTGCCGGCGCCGACATCAAGGATGCTGGTGTCTTTGTCTACAAAGCGCTTCAGTCGGTCGAATTCGACCAGAAACTTCTCGTCTTTGAGGAGGGCGTCGAGGTCCAAGGCCGAACTCGATATGTTTTTCTTTTTCTTATTCTGCCAAAGGGAGTCGTTAATGAAATTGACCCATTCCAGCTCGGTCCAATCCTGCCTCCTCTGGTTGTAGCTTGACTGTGCAACCGCCTCTTCCCATAGGGCCTGCCAGTTGGGAACTGTTGCCGACACGAGGATCATCTCTGGGGAGCTAAATATAATGATGATATATAACTCTTTGCTACGATAAAGTTCGCTGTTATGATGTTTAGGAGATAATTTTTTATTGTGGTGTGACGACAATACTGCGGGAGATCAAGCATATTGACTGTTGGGATAGATTGGCGCGGAGATTTCAAGCTCATCCGATCCTGCAGGATATGCGTAGCTAGTCGTGTGGGCGGGCAAGGAGTTCATGGCCAATTTATTTATACGAAGCTTGCTTTCTCATATTCATGGCCGGTATCATGAAGGAAGCTGTCGCACCTGTTCGTGAAGAGACCGAGGAGGAGATCAGAACGCTTCTGGAGGGCGCACAAGCTGCCTGGGCACAGTACAAGCAAGGTCAGGGTGTGCGGATTACCTCTACAAAGGAATTAGATGCTTTTCTAGATAGCCTCTGATCTTTTATATGGTCCGGAAGAGAAGTCTCAGCAAGCCAAAGGCGAACCAGGCCACTATTGAGAACCCATTCAGCCTGTTCTTTCCTGACGATGTCCAAAATCAACTATCGCGTATCAAAAGGAAGGATCGGGTGCTGTTCGAGCAGCTCCGGAAGAGGTTTGAGAAACTTCGCACCAATCCGGAATGTGGAGAGGTCTTGAGTCATGACAAAGCTGGTCACCGATATGAGAAATATTGTCTGTTAAAGTCGGTTTTCAAGAAATGCTAACGGGAAGATAAAGGCCCAGGCCCCTTGCCAGCACATTACAGAGGACGCTCTACCGCCCGGGTCCAGCATGCGGACAGATCGCTGCTCTTGGCCTCAGACCTTCCACCAGATCATACAAGACACGCCGCCCTTGAGGTTGAATGTATATGAGCTATCCGGGTTCATCCGGGACCGGTAATATTGGGTCAGCTTATCTTCCACATCCTCATTGATCCTGGTATAGTTCCCAAGGCTTGTCTTCCATATCTCCACAGCCTCTTCCATGGTCTGGTGTTTAACCTCTTTGTCGAAGCTCCAGGTCTCCAGATTTGCATAGATGCCATGGTCGTAAAGCGTGGTTACGATGTTCAGATAATTTCCGGGCGGCTTGAACTCTTCCCCCATGATCATGGGATAGATCTGGCCTGTGAAGTCCCAAACATTGAGGGGACTGGCCACAAACTCCAGGGCGCAGTATCCCCGGCTGGCCTTATGCATCTTCATCAAGGACGCAGGGTTCATCACCGCCGGACTCCATGTGCTGTAAACCAGGTCGTATTTCTCCTGCAGCGGGAAGTCGGACCAGAGCTCTTCTACGAACTCCATGTTGCCGACGCCATCCCTTGCAGCTTTTTCCCTCATGATCTTCATATAAACTCTGGAAGGCTCGATAGCTGTCATCATCCGGACCTCTTTTGCCAGGGGGATGGCTAACCGACCCATGCCCGCACCGATATCCAGGACCAAGGAGTCTTTGGCTATAAAGCGCTTCAGGCGGTTGAATTCGGCCTCGAACTCGGGCTTCTTTTGCAGATCGTCTGGATTGTATTTGTGGTCGTAATTCTTGTACCACGTCTCTGCGGATAGGTTCATTCGATCTTTCTCCGAGATGCCGTTTCCTCTCTGTTTAAGGCTGGAGCGGCTTATCGTCTCCTCCAATATGGTTTGCCAGTTACGGGATATGGCGGTCATGGTGATCTCCTTGAGGGGTTAATATAATTGATCTATATAGTTTTTGCTACTAATTCACCATATGTTATGAAAATGATTTAAGTTACTATTTGCAATTGAAGTTGCCACATCGAAGCAGAAAAGTAGGTCAAAAGATCTCTCGGAATAAGCCAGAGATAAAAAAAGACAAAGCGAAAGGCACTCCAGCCGGAGTCGGTTCGCTTGGTCCCATCGGCAGCTTTTGAAGCGCGCCTCAGGGACTCCAGGATGCCGGTCATGGCCAGGGCCATACCACCAGAGCCTTGTGCATGATCTTTACGAAAGGCTATTTTTCAGGCGCATTAGCCAGGCCCAGGGCGATGGCATCAAAACCAAAGAGTGAGACGAACTGACTACAATCCAGCTCTTCCTCCTCAGATCTATACCATCCTATCCCCTCCCAGTTGGTCCAACTGAACCGTTGCTCCCGGATCAGTCGCCCGTCTTCTTAGAGGGAAATGTTGAATTCCAGCAAAATGGCCCTCACGTCATCGATTAAGCCTCGCATTTATGCCAACCTTGCTTAGGCACCTACAGTCCTAGTACAGCCGGGCTTAAATAAG
>DAIO01000178.1:0-7284 GCA_002498745.1 Methanosaeta sp. UBA533
TTTACAAACTTTTCTCCGGGATAAGTTATTTGTTTCGGGAAAATATTGAGATACTTCCAGGGGACTGGCCGAATATGAAGTATCCTGATTCCGAAAAAGCGTTTGTTGAACCCGCCGCAGTGGTCTTGGCTGGGATAGAAGAGAGGTATTTAGCCTGCCCCGACTGCCCGCCAGAGCCGAATCTGGACAAAACCAGGGGATGCCGGGACCTGCCCGGAAGGGTAAAAAGGTGCTCCTCCTGCGGAAGAGCGACGCTGGATGCGGTAATGCTGGATGCCCTTCATGTCTTGCATGATTTTGGTCTGCGCGACGAGCGGGAAACGCTGAGAAGCGTCGGGTCGCCGCTGGTGGTTGTGGGCTATCCTCTGGCCTACTCCCCCCGCCTGGGGCCGGACAGCCTGATCATCCAGGGGGAGAACATATCCCGTGAGGCTGCCCAGGCAATGGTGGAGCAGATCTCTGAGATCAGAGGGGTTATCTTATTTCAGGGCGTTCCCGGAATGCATAAAAAAGGCACGGCGCCCCTGGAGAATGCACTCTTAGCCGGATCCGATCTGAGGGCTGACGTCTGCCAGAGCCTTTTTGGCGAGCTTGTCATCTACAAGAGCCAGTCGAAGATTCATATCGAGTTCTCCAGGCAGAGCGCTCCCAAGATGAGGATCATAGAGCGGCTCATGCTGCAGGGAAAGGCATCTCGGGTGGTGGATGGGCTGTGCGGCCCGGGAACGCTGGGGCTGATGTGCGCCCTGGCCGGCGCCAGGGAGGTAGTACTGAACGATGTCTGGCTGCCCGCGGTGCAAAACGTTCTCCTCAACCTAAAGGCCAATCGAGATCTTCTGGGAATCGAGAGAATAGAGTATCCTCAGGTCTCCTCACAGGAGGTCGGAACTGAACCGGTGCTGGTAGGCCGTGCCAGCGGTGCCTGCGAGATAGAGGTCTATCATGGCGATCTTGCCAGGCTCTTTGAGAGGGCCTCGCCCGCTGACCTCTGCCTGATCGATCATTTTCCGGGAATGGATACCAAAGAGCTTGAGAAGGCCTGCAGATGCTGCAAAGAAGTAGTGTTGATCTGATTAAATGGGACAGCGCGGATTCGAACCGCGGTCCAAGAGTCCCAAACCCTCGAGGATAGACCAGGCTACCCCACTGTCCCAACAGCGAGTGCTCCTAGTGGTATGTTGTCTTTAAAAGCCTTTTGCTAACCTTTTTTCTGCCCTGGCAACAAGAGCGTTCCGATTGATCTTCTTGACCAGGTAGGCGGTGGCCAGCCCGCCAATGGCGGTGAGCATCCAGAGCTGGACGAGCCGGATTAGGATGGTTGCCGCAACTGCAGTATGCACGGGGATTCCAATGGCCGTAAAAAGAGTGCTCATCACAATATCGACAAGCCCTACCCCACCGGGCAGGAATATGGGCAGCATCTGCAGGAATATCATGACCGAATAGACTGCCAGAACCGCCCAGAATGAGACGATGACGCCCATCGACCGGAAGACCACAACTGCAACCGTGGTCATGCACAGCCAGCCTGCCAGTGCCCAGAAGGTGCTGATGAAAAGGGTCCTTTTATGCTCCGCCAGCAGCATCATGGAATGATGAAACCGGCCCAGTATGCGGCTGCATTGATTCTGGTCTATATGCACATGCAATATGCGCTCGGCGTACTTGATGATGCTGAATGCAATTCTCTCCAGCCAGTTATCGGCAAAGCAGATGCCAAAGAATGTGGCATTCAGGAGGAGCAGGACCAGGGAAATGGCATAGCATGTGGCCAGGGCCCAGGGAGGGGCATTTGTGACCAGCTCCAGATATGCGAGGCCAATGGCAGTTCCCAGGAAGAAGGGGATGGCGGTGATGATCCTGGTCGTGGCTACAGTGGCAGAGGACTGGTCGATACGGCATCCGCCATCAAGCTTTTCCAGGAAGTAGACCCGGGTCGTCTCCCCGGAGAAGCTGCCCGAGGGGATGAGATTGTTCATGAAGCCGCAGGACAGGTAAATCAGGAAGATGTCTTTGACGGGCACTTTATAGTTGAACTTGAGGGCAATGGCCCTCCAGGCCAGTGCATCGCATAATACCCCCAGCAGGGCGAGAACTACCGCCAGAGCAAAAAGGCTGATAGCCGCGCTCCTCAGAGTATCGATTGCATCCTGGTAGCCGGCATAGTAGAGATAGAGAGAGTAGATGAAAAGGCCTACAGCGATTAGAGCTATTGATTTTTTTGGATGGATTGTAGGAAGCTCTATATCGCTCTTCACCTGCAGGCTAACGGGACAGATGGTTAAAAATATTCCGTTTGGACTACTGGGGCCCAATCGATCTAATCACAACCTTTTTAAATCCTGATCTGATAGGGTGATTCCATGGGAAAGACAGGAAGCGTAGAATGGGTCAAGATCAAGGGCAGAAAGGGCCAGGTCAGGCAGGTAACCAAGGCCGAGACCACTTATAAGAAGCCCGGTCCGATGCAGAAATATACCGCCTCTGGTTCCAGAGTAAAGAAGATAAGGAGATCAATAAAGGCCACTCAGATCAGAACATGATTTCCCAGGACGTAGTGCTGGTACGCTACGGGGAAATCGCTCTCAAGGATAGCTGGACCAGGCAGAGCTGGGAGCGAATCTTAAAGAGCAATATAGCCTTTTGTTTGAATAAAGCCGGGGTGGATCACAGGATCTCCGGGAGCGAAGGCCGGATCTTCGTCCATACCCCGGATGTGAGGGCGGCCGCGATTGCCTCCCAGGTTTTTGGAGTTGTCTCCGCAAGTTCTGCTCTGACGGTGCCCTCCAACCTGGAGGATATCAGCCGGGCGGCAGTGGAGGTGGCGGCGAAGACGATGGAGAGGGCAATGCAATCAGGCGCAGCCATCCAGACATTTGCCATTCGGCCCCGGAGGTTTGGGGTCCCGTTCTCCAGCGTAGAGATTGGACAGAAGGTGGGCGAAACGGTTCGACTGGCCACTGGCGCATCTGTCAACCTCAGGGACCCTCAGATGGAGATATTCGTCGAGGCGAGAAGAGAGGGGACATACATCTTCACCGAGGTCACGCCGGGCCTGGGTGGCCTGCCCATAGGCTCTCAGGGGAGGATGCTGGCGATGATCTCCGGGGGGATCGATTCGCCTGTGGCTGCCTGGATGATGATGAGAAGGGGCTGTACGGTCTCACTGCTGCATTTCGACTCCCGGCCTTATGCCGATTCCATAGATCAGTCCAAAAGATGCGCCCAGGTTCTGGCGGAGTGGACCTGCGGCCGGAAGATCAACTTCATCACCGTTCCCATAAAAAGTGGGATTGAGAAGATCCAGATGCATTATCCCCGCGCCACCTGCATCCTCTGCCGGCGCCTGATGTACCGGATAGCGGCCCAGGTAATGGAGAAGGAGGGGGCGCTCGGAGTGGTCACCGGCTACTCCCTGGGCCAGGTGGCCAGCCAGACGGCGGAGAACATCCTGGCAGAGCAGGCCGCTATCGGGGTCCCGGTATATCATCCTCTCATTGCCATGGACAAGTCGGAGATAATCGATCTGGCCCGGAAGATTGGCACCTATGAAGTGACCATGGAGACGAAGTCCTGCACTGCCGTCCCGAACAAGCCCATGACCAGGGCCAAGAAAGAGGAGATCCTCCAGGCGGAGGAGTATCTGGATCTGGTGAGCATGGCTCGGGCTTTAGCCTCCGAGATGACTGTGACGAGAATAGGGTATAAACTGGATTCTATTGTCAGGATCGATCAGTGAAGACTCCGTGTTTAACGGATTTTTAACCACAAAGAGCACAAAGATCACAAAGGCCTCGCAAAGGTTAATCCAGTTCTTGATAGCCCAATAATCCTTTGGTGCGGTCTTTGTGTCCTCTGTGTGCTTTGTGGTAAATGGCTCTTTGCTGAATTATGTGGGTGAGGTACGGCAGCGGTTCTCGTCTCTGTTCCTCTGCGCCTCTGTGGTTTGATTGGATTACAGATAACGGATTTTAACCACAAAGAGCACAAAGATCACAAAGGCCTCGTAAAGGTTAATCCAATTCTTGATAGCCCAATAATCCTTTGGTGCGGTCTTTGTGTCCTTTTGTATGCTTTGTGGTTTCCAGCCCGTCGCTGAATTATGTGGGTGAGGCCCGGCAGCGGCTATTGATTTATTGCCTCATTTGCATGACTCTCGACCAAAACATAAATATTTAAAGAAGTTCATGATGAGTGAATTGTCGCAAAGATAGAGAAAAGCGTCCAGAGCAGGAAGTAAGACCCAGTCCTGCAGTCAAGTGAGCGGAGGTATGTTCTGTTGGAAGAGAAAGAGAGAAGGGAGAAGAAAGGAAAGGGCAGGATGACAGTGCAGGAGGCGGGGAGAAAAGGGGGTATGAAGACCGCCGAGACCCATGGCAGGGAGTTTTACGAAAAGATAGGCCATATGGGCGGCCAGAAGGTAAAGGAGCTGATTGAAGAGGGAAAGAAGGCCCTGCGCCGTTCTGGATAGGTGATGATGAAGCCTTGCATCATGATTAACCCAATTTAAAATAAAAATATTATATAATTAATGTCTTCCTTATCTTTCTGTGCAGTGTTTTTTTGCCTCACGTGGTGGAGATCGTCCTATGATTCCGCCTTCTCATCCCGCATCTTGACCAGGAGCCAGCCGCGTGGGGTCCTGGTGAGGGCGAATCCGCCCTGCAGCCTTTTGCCCTCCAGCCAGAATGAGGCATGGCCGCCCTTCAGAGCCTCTGAGAGGGAGATATCCTGGCCATCCTTATTTGAAAGGTTCTGGTATATGCCCCGATCCCAGATGGCCACTGTTCCTGCACCGTACTCGCCCTCGGGAATAGTGCCCTCAAACGAGGCGTATTCTATCGGATGGTCCTCGGTCTGGACTGCCAGGCGTTTGTCCTTTGGATTCATGGAGGGGCCCTTGGGAACGGCCCAGGATTTCAAAACCCCATCCACCTCCAGCCGGAAGTCGTAGTGCAACTGGCGGGAATGGTGCTCCTGCACCACAAAGATCTGGCTGCCCGAATCCGCTCTCTTATCGGCGATCTTTGGAGGATTGGGCTCAGAGGTAACAGCGAAGTTCCTCTTCTCTTGATAGCTTTTAAGCGCATCGGGGTTCATAGGAATCCTCCCATTATAGTTTGTGCAGTGCCAGCAGAGGAGCACCAGCATCAACCCTTTCAGATACATGCTTTGCAGATGTATAAATTCTATCTACTCACTATCCAAGGGAGCTTTTGATTGGAGTTCTCTATGATCCCTGTGCGCTTTCAGTGGCTCAATGCTTCATGCGATTATAGTTTATCCAGCGCCAGCTCGTCACCCACATTCAGGCCGTGCCCGGAGGGGGCCCTCATCTTGAGGAATAGGTCCCCCTTCTTTATGCCAGAGTCGGGGATTGCCTCTTCAGCAATGTTGCTCTCCAGGATCTCCAGGGCCCGGCAGCGCTCCTTGGCCTGGGTAAGGAGGGCGGCAAAGTCTTCGCTCTCTCGTTCGGCGATCACGGCGGTGATGATATCCTGATCCAATTCCCATTTGCTGTACTTGATATCTGTGATTATCAGGACGGTCGTAGTAACACCAAATAAAAATTAGTAACATCTGGTTATAGCTTTTATTGTTGATTTGATATCAAATATTAATAATAGTCGTATAGTTATATTAATTGTAATTAATGATAAATGTCGTCTGAATATGAAAGATATCAGAGATGTTGATCGATATGATGTAGCATTCGCGACCACAATCAGCTGTCCGATGGTTCATGACGTTGGCTATCGCCACTTCCTGAAGGGCCTTCGAGGCATTAGTGAAGCAATGCGATAGAAACCGCTTAGCTGCTGGCTTCAAGGCATCCAGAGAACTCCCCCGGGCAAGAGCAGAAGCGAGTCGACGTGCACCACGGGCGAGGGAGGCGCAGGAGCCGCCTGAATGCGCTTGATTGCATACGCGACGCCATATTTAGCTAAAGAGGCTAATGATCTAAAGGATTCTGAGATTGTAGAGGCGACTGCTTTTTTTTACAGGAGATTATACTTTTCTAGCGATCATCCCCTTGTCCCCTAAGGCTGGGACCAATCTCATGGTCACGTCTACTTTCCTATAATCCCCTCCAGCTCATCCTGAAACATCTTCAGTCGGTCCATCATCCTCATTCCTTCAGCATTGGTCTTATACAGGACCGGCGAGCCATCGATCGTCTCTATTAGTTTTTTCTCTTTCAGCAACTCAATAATGGATCTTATCGTAGTGAAGTTAGTGTTCGATTTGTAGACTATCTGGGTTATACTCTGACCTTTCGAGCAGATGCTCAGGACCTCAAGAAGGATCTTGTTCTTGCTTCTTCTTCTCGCCCTCATAGATCACGCCTCATCTGAGATAAACAACTTTAATATGATAAGGTATTTGCTTCAATATTAACGTATCTTATTAAGAGCTAGTATATAATTATTCAGAAATTATGATTTGATAACTTATTTTTCGCAATGAAGGCTACGACCACAATTCACTACCATTCCCCGATCTCGAAGAGGTAAGTTCCCAGGCCAAGCACGGCCACACAGCAAAATCCTGCTGCGCAGGAAAGTGTAATTCACATGGTCAATCCTGCAAGAAGGATGATCGTGCACTGTATTAGAGCATGGGTGATTCCCACCATCGCTCTTCCCTGGATGATGCTCAGTTAGCTTATGCAATGGTTTGTGAGGAGAATGGTCATCCCTTCGCGCACGTTATGCGCCTTTGTATACTCCTAGGGTCGGTGAGTCTGGGCATCCAACCTACGGTGGGCTCGTCCAGGAAGAGTACATGAGGATTGTTGATTAGCCTGCGAGCAATCACTAGGCGACGCTGCATGCCGCCGGAGTATTTTCCACTAACGCATCCACCTTGTCGCGCAGGTCGACCAAATCCAGGACTTCCTTTATTCTTTTGCGACGCACGTCGCGATCCAAGCCATATAGCTGTGCATGGAAATCCAGATTCTCCCTGCCTGTAAGCTTGTCATCAAGCGTGGCATCCTGGAAGACAACACCTATGCAGGACCTGATTACATCTGTTTCCTGAATGATATCCATACGGCATCGGTTAAGGATTTTCTGATACTATATTAATACTTAATTTTACATTTTGCTATTGAGCCAAAAACTCGAATTTGTTGAAATCAGTACTCTGTGGTCTCAAACCTTTTCTGCAAAAATTGATCTCAAAAAGCTCGGAAGCCTAATTCTATGCATGCTGGTCTTAACCGATGACGCATGGAATGATATCATGGCCGAAGATACTAGTACAGCCGGGCTTAAATAA
>DAIO01000165.1:0-2901 GCA_002498745.1 Methanosaeta sp. UBA533
AATGGATTTCACTGGCCAAGAAACCTGTCGACGAGCGCAAAGTTGCCTTTATACTGCACAACAATCCCTGTGCCTCGGTAGAGGCAACAGTCGGCGGAGGCGCTCATCTGGATACCCTTGAGAGCGTGGCCCGCATTATGAATAAAATGGCCAGGGCAGGCTACTCCCTAGAAGATATTCCCGCAACAGGAAAGCAACTGATAGAAACGATCATGGACCGCAAGGCAGTCTCTGAGTTCCGCTGGACGCCCATCGAGGAGATTGTGGCCAAAGGGGGTGCTCTGACATTCCTCAGCAAAGAGGACTACGAGCAGTGGTTTGAGAATCTGACGCCCCAGGTGCGGGACCTGGTAAGCGAGGCATGGGGACGGCCTCCAGGCGAGGAGAAGGATGGCGTTCCTGCAGCCATGCTCTATCAAGGAAAGATTGTGATCACAGGCGTTCTGTATGGCAACGCTGTGGTCTGCGTCCAACCCAAGAGGGGCTGTGCCGGAGCGCGTTGCGATGGCCAGGTCTGCAAGATCCTGCACGATCCCGACGTTCCTCCCACTCATCAGTACATGGCTACATACCGCTATCTCGAAGACACCTTTGGCGCTGACGTGCTGATCCATGTGGGCACACATGGCAATCTGGAGTTCCTGCCGGGCAAAGGCGTGGGCCTCTCCAGGAACTGCTACCCGGACATCAGCATTGGCACAATTCCTCATCTTTACATCTATAATGCTGACAATCCCCCAGAGGGAACTATCGCCAAGCGCCGCAGCTATGCCGTCCTGGTGGACCATATGCAGACGGTGATGACAGGTTCCGGGCTTTATGACGAGCTGCTGGAGGTGGACCGGCTGCTAGGGGAGTATGAGACCGCCAAGCACGATCACGCCAGATCGCACGAGCTGCACCATCTGCTCATTGATGCCATCAAGGCAGCCAACCTCGACCGAGGCATGAAGCTCTCCGACGACATGTCCACCAAGGAGATAGTCACCAGATCCCACAACGAGCTGAGCAGGATAAGGAACACGCAGATTCAGTCGGGCATGCACATTTTCGGGGAGCAGCCTCAGGCTCTAAAGCGCGTCGAGTTCATCAACTCCATTTTGCGGTTTGACGGAAGCGGCGTCTCCTTGAGGGGCATAGTTGCATCTGTGATGGGATTATCCCTGGGAAATCTCCTGAAAGACCAGGGAGCGGTAGATGAAAGATACGGCAAATCGCATGGGCAACTGCTTGAGACCATCGACGGGCTATCCAAAAAACTCATCGAGCTTTGCCTGAATGGCGATGGAGCCAGCGAAGAAGAGGTTTTGGGCCTTCCTGTGTCAGGGCATGGATCTGAGCTTGCTGCAATTCGCAGCAGAATCATGGATCTGCAGGCTCGAATTGAGGAATCTAAAGAGATCGATTCCCTGCTGGCTGGAATAGATGGCTGCTACGTTGAGGCGGGTCCGAGCGGCCTGATAACCCGTGGCCGGGACGATGTTCTGCCAACAGGCAGGAACTTCTACTCCCTCGACCCCTATCGTGTTCCCACCAAGTCCGCCTGGAAGGTGGGCTGCAAGCTTGCAGAGTCAGTGATCGCCAAACACCAAAAAGAGGAGGGCCGCTATCCCGAGAACATCGCCTTTTACTGGATGTGCAGCGATATCATGTGGGCTGATGGCGAGGACATGGCCCAGATCATGTATCTGCTCGGCGTAAAGCCCGTTTGGCTCTCCAACGGTCGGTTGAAGGGCTTCGAGGTAATCCCCCTTCAAGAGCTTGGAAGACCCCGAGTAGATGTAACCATCCGCGTCTCCGGAATCACCCGGGACAACTTCCCCAATTGCATAGATATCATCGATGAAGCGGTCCAGGCAGTGGCCCTGCTCGAAGAGCCACTGGAGATGAACTATGTCAGGAAGCACTCCCTGGCAAACGTTGAGAATAGCGTGGCATCGGACTGGAGGGATGCTACTCTTCGCATCTTTGCCAGCAAGCCCGGGACATATCAGCCGGGGGTCAACCTTGCGGTCTATGCCAGCGCCTGGAAGGATGAGAAGGACCTCTCAGACATATTCGTCTACTGGAACGGCTATGCCTACGGCAAGGGCGTAAGCGGCAAGGAGTCACATCAGAGCTTCGTGAACGCCCTGAAATCAGTGGATATCACATATAACAAAGTAGTGACCGATGAATACGACCTCTTCGGATGCTGCTGCTACTTCGGAACGCATGGAGGCATGACCGCTGCGGCAAGGCAACTATCCGGCAAGAGGGTGTTGGCCTACTATGGCGACACCCGTGAGCCCGCGCATGTCGAGGTAAGGGACCTGGCCGACGAGGTCAGGCGTGTCGTTAGAACCAAGCTGCTCAATCCCAAATGGATCGAAGGAATGAAGCAGCACGGCTACAAGGGCGCAGGCGATATATCACAGCGTGTCGGCCGGGTTTATGGCTGGGAGGCGACGACCCAGGAGGTGGACGACTGGATCTTCGACGACATCGCCAGGACGTTCGTCATGGACGAGGAGAACCGCAAGTTCTTCGAGGAGAACAATCCCTGGGCGATGGAGGAGATGGCCAGAAGGCTCATTGAAGCCGAGCAGAGGGGACTGTGGAAGGCTGACCCGGAGGTTCTGGACGCCCTGAAATCACTCTACCTGGAGATCGAAGGATGGATGGAAGAGAAGATGGGCGATGTCGGTGGCGAGTTCCAGGGAGGAGCGATAGATGTTGTTACCCCTGATGAGGTAAAGATCTGGAAAGAGAAGATGTCGAAGGTGCTTGGTAATGGATGAGAAATATACCGATATTGGAGCCACTACTCCTGAGGCAATGGATATAAGCAGAAGGAGCAGAAAGATCATCTCGGAGATAGTGGGAGACAGAACGCCAGAGGACAGAATCAGACAGAGATGC
>DAIO01000054.1:0-13549 GCA_002498745.1 Methanosaeta sp. UBA533
AGATCCTGGAGGTGGCGAGCCTCTGGAACTGAGAAGGAAGCAGTGACACCTGGTCGGCATGAGATGCCCAGGTTTTGAACTTTGCCGGAAAGCCTTTCAGGATGTCGTCTTCATCGATCAGCTCCACATCCACCTGGGCATAGCCTCCAATGCTTCCTGCCGTAACCTGACCACCAAAGGTGGTGCCCATGATCTGCATGCCCAGGCATATTCCCAGGATGGGGATATCAAGCTTCAAAAGATAATCGCGACAGTTTCCGGCGCGATCCAAGGATGGTCCTCCTCCCAGTATCAAGCCGTCGGCATCGATATCTTCTGGTGGCGTCTGGTTGGAGGCGAGGTCACAGTCCACCTTATCCCGTATGCTGCGCCTGATGAGGTGATTGAACTGTCCATAGTTGTTGATTACGATCACTCGCATTAATGCATAAATGCATTGCATTATGATGATATAATTTTTGGCCGACTGCTTAGATTACAGATTTATATGAAAAAGACCAAAAGGTTGGTTATGTCGCAATCTTTTCAGAGGGTACTTGTTGGTGAAGCACTGGTCGGAGAGGGGCCCGAGGTAGCGCATATAGATCTGGTTATGGGACCAAGGGATAGCCCGGTGGAGAAGGCATTTGTGAGAGCACTTGCATCGCCATCTCGGGGCCATACGCCATTGTTGGCCGTCCTTGCCCCCAATCTACCGGTTAAGCCCTCGACACTGATGGTCAACAAGGTCACCATAAAGAATGCCCAGCAGGCAATAATGGTCTTTGGCCCTGTGCAGGCAGCAGTGGCACGAGCTGTGATGGATTGCGTCGAGTCGGGAGTACTGCCTTCTGCTCTAGATCTATACGGAAATCACAGAGGTTTCACATGAGATTGAGCCCCGAAGAGGTCTTGATAGAGCCTCTATGTGAAAAATAAGTTCATAATCTCCTGATGGAAGATCTGTGAGATATCAAATGACAAGTAGGATAATAGTACTCGGCCATGAAGGCCGTTGGAAGGAAGTGGGATAGGAGAGGAGAGTGAGGATATGCATAAAAGGGATAAGGATAGCGAGTATACAGTTAATGTTAAATTAAAAAAAGTGCTGAATCATAGATACAAGAAGCAATTTCTTGTTCTTGCTATGATCTTGTGTGCATGCGTACTTTTGAATGCATTCGCTTATGCGCAGGAACAGCCTGGGGGATTTCCCGAGGGGATAGGCTTCCCAGAGCAAATAGATTCTGCATTTTCGGATAGCTCAAATCAACCACCATCAATCAGAAGCGTCGAGCCGGACAGGCCCAGCCCCCAGCCTATGGGCACCGCCATAAAATGGACGGTTCGGGCGGAGGACCCTGAGAACGATCCAATATCGTATATGTTCCAGCTAAAGGGTCCTGCTACATGGATCCCATTGACGCAATGGATAGATGAGAACACCTGGATATGGAACACGGCAGCATTGGAGCCGGGAAACTACCAGATCAAAGTTCTGGTAAGAGATCCAATGCATACCAGTGGGGACTTCGATCCCGATGAGAGGATAATAGACTATCAAATAACAGCTCCCCAGGTCCCGGCAGCGGTCAGTGCGCCTGCAGCCGTTCCCGAATTGGAACAGTCTCCTTTAATTGAACAGCCTATAGTGCAGGCCCCTGAGCAGATAGCGGCGCCGGTAAATCAGCCTCCTCAAGTGCTGAGCCTGAATGCCGATCAGCCCAGCCCCCAGATAGCTGAAGCAGCGGTGAGCTTCACTGCGGCGGCATCCGATCCAGAGAACGATCCACTGCAATACATGTTCCTGGTTGATGGCCAGTCCCGCACGGATTTCACCAATAATCCCAGCTGGACATGGGCCACTTCTGGCCAGGACATCGGCTCCCATACCATCGAGGTTCGGGCGAGAGACAACAACCACAATCCGGAAGGGGATAGCTCTCAGGCGATCCAGTTCTCCATCGAGCCGGTGCCAAACAATCCGCCCCAGGTGGTCGGCCTTGCCTCAGATCAGCCCAGCCCCCAGATAGCTGGAGCAGCAGTGACATTCACTGCGGCAGCATCCGATCCAGAGAACGATCCACTGCAATACATGTTCCTGGTTGATGGCCAGCCACGCACGGATTTCACCAATAATCCCCGCTGGACCTGGACGACAACCGAGCAGGATATTGGTTCTCATACCATCGAGGTTCGGGCGAGAGACAACAACCACAATCTGGAAGGAGATAGCTCTCAGGCTACCCAGTTCGCCATTGAGTCTCCACCCAACAATCCACCCCAGGTAGTCGATCTCTCTGCCGATCAGCCCAGCCCCCAGATAGCAGGGACCGCAGTAACATTCACTGCAGCGGCATCCGATCCAGAGAACGATCCACTGCAATACATGTTCCTGGTTGATGGTCAGCCACGCACGGATTTCATTAATAATCCCAGCTGGACCTGGACGACAACCGAGCAGGATATTGGTTCTCATACCATCGAGGTTCGGGCGAGAGACAACAACCACAATCCAGAAGGAGATAGCTCCAAGACAGCGGAATTTGTGGTTGAGGCCGTTCCCAACAATCCGCCTGAGGTAGTTGATCTGGCTTCAGATCTGGCCAGTCCCCAGATAGCTGGAGCAGCAGTGACCTTCACTGCGGCAGCATCCGATCCGGAAAATGATACATTGGAGTTCATGTTCCTGGTTGATGGTCAGTCCCGCACGGATTTCACCAATAATCCCAGCTGGACCTGGACGACAACCGAGCAGGACATTGGCCCCCATACCATCGAGGTCAGGGCTCGGGACAACAATCACAATCCAGAAGGAGATAGCTCCAAGACAGCGGAATTCGCAATTGAGGCAGTTCCCAACAATCCGCCTGAGGTAGTTGATCTGGCTTCAGATCTGGCCAGTCCCCAAATAGCCGGGACAGCGGTGACATTCACTGCAGCGGCATCCGATCCAGAGAACGATCCACTGCAATACATGTTCCTGGTTGATGGCCAGCCACGCACGGATTTCACCAATAATCCCAGCTGGACCTGGACGACAACCGAGCAGGATATTGGTTCTCATACCATCGAGGTTCGGGCGAGAGACAACAACCACAATCCAGAAGGAGATAGCTCCAAGACAGCGGAATTTGTGGTTGAGGCCGTTCCCAACAATCCGCCTGAGGTAGTTGATCTGGCTTCAGATCTGGCCAGCCCCCAGATAGCCGGAGCAGCGGTGACATTCACTGCGGCAGCATCCGATCCGGAAAATGATACATTGGAGTTCATGTTCCTCTTGGATGGCGCGGCTCAGACCGAGTTCACCTCAAGCCCGAGCTGGACCTGGACAACCACGACCGAGAGCATTGGATCGCATATCATTGAGGTTCGAGCGAGAGACAACAACCATAACCCTGAGGGCGACAGCTCCAGGACGATGGATTTCGCCATTGAGGCCGCTCCAAACAATCCTCCAGAGCTAATGGATCTGGCCGCTGATCTGACAAGTCCCCAGCTTCTGGGAAGCAGGATCAATTGGACGGCAGAGGCCAGCGATGCGGAAAATGATACCATATCCTACCGCTTCCTGGTCAACGATACTCCAGTCACCGACTGGCAGCCCGAGAATCTGTTCGCCTGGACGGCAACAGAGGCCGGAACGGCATTGGTCACCGTGCAGGTCAAAGACGATCAGCACGATGGACCTGAAGGCGAGAGCGGAAACAGAAGCGCTGAGTTCGCCATAACGATGCCTCTGGCAGAAGAAGCTGCTCAGGAGGTCGCAGAAGCAGAACCGGTCGAAGAGGCCGCTGCTGAGCCGAATGAATCGCCAAGCATCATGGAGCTTTCAGCCGATCTGGGAAGCCCCCAGGTACTGGGAAGCAGTGTCAACTGGACAGCAGTTGCCAGCGATCCGGAGGATGATCCCATATCTTATCGCTTCCTGGTCAACGAGACTGCAGTAACCGACTGGCAGGCAGAGAACAAGTTCACCTGGATTGCATCGGAGGCCGGATCATTCCTGATCACAGCCCAGGCCAGGGACGATCAGCATGAGGGGCCGGAGGGCGATAGCGGAAACAGAAGCTCCGAATTCGTCATAGTGCCGCTCGAGGAAGAAGCTCCCTTTGCAGAGGAAACTGCGGAGGAGATCGCTCCCGCTGAGACAAATGTCACTGACCAGGTCAATGTGACAGCTCCTGCCAATATCACAGATGAAGAGAATGCCACAGCTCAGGCCAATATGACCGCTGAGGCGGAGAATGTGACTGAAGTGGTGGAGATCCCAGAGGATACTCTGGCCCCTCCAGTGACTGAGAACATCACCACTCCCATCGCACCGGAGAACATCACCGAGAACCTGACCGAAGAGGTATCTGAAGAGGATGTAGAGGTCGTAGCTCCTGTTGTGGAGAATCAGACCCCTGTGCTGAACTCTCTGATTCCGGATATCATAAGCCCCCAGAAGCCAGGGGTGACTGTAACCTGGACCGCCAATGCCACTGACGTGGAAATGGATCCGTTGCTCTTCCGGTTCTTCCTCAATGGACCGGCAACAAATGGAGCCTGGGAGCCAAAGACAGAATGGATTTCAGATGATACCTGGGCCTGGGTGACATCCTCAATAGATCGGGGAGAGAACCAGGTTAAAGTTCAGGTTAGAGATGGACAGCACTCTGGCGAAGACGGCTTTGACTCCGAGTACTCCGGCTACTTCACCCTCGCCGAGCCGAAGATGAACATCTCGGGCCTGGTATATGAGGACAAGAACGGAAATGGCGTGTCTGACAGCGGCGAGGCCTTATCCGGCTGGACGGTACAGATAACCAAACCGGATCAAAGCCAGGTTAGCGTCTTAACCCGAGAGGATGGAACCTATAGTTTCCAGGATCTTGATGCTGGAAGCTACACCATCAGCGAGACTCTGCCCTCTGGCTGGGTGGCAGAAATTCCCGAAGGCGGATCTCATAACGTCGATCTCTCAGAAGGAGACGTTGAGGGCCTGGACTTCGTCAACAAGCTCGTCCAGTACACCATTTCCGGCAGGAAGTTCAACGACCTGAACGGCAACGGTGCCTTCGACGGCGAGCCGGGAATGGAGGGCTGGACGATTGAGCTCTCTAGAGACGGCAGTCTGATCAACACTGCCACCACGGAAAAGGACGGATCCTATAAGTTCGCCGAGCTATCCTCCGGAAGCTACACCGTATCCGAGGTCGAGCAGGCTGGCTGGACCAGGACTGCACCTCCTGAAGGCTCCTACACCGTGGAGCTGACGGATGGGGATGTAGCAGATATAAACTTCGGCAACCACGGCTCCTTTGCCATATCAGGAACCAGCTTCCTGGACAGCAATGGCAACGGCGTCAAGGATGAGGGCGAGCCGGGCAGGGCTGGAGTGGCCATTCAGCTATCCCGCGACGGTAGCGTCATAAATGCCACCACCACGCTTGAAGATGGCTCTTATGCCTTCCGCAATCTGTCTCCTGGAACCTACAGCATAAGCCAGGTCGCTGCAGAGGGCATCACTCAGATAGCACCTGAAGGCCCATGGACGGTGGAGCTTAAGGATGCCGATGTGGCCGGCAAGGACTTCGCCAACAGCGGCGGTCTTTCCATCTCCGGCCAGAAGTACTATGACATCAACGGCAACGGCCTGCAGGACGAGGACGAGCCCGGTATACCCGGCGGGGAAGTGAGCCTGGTCGAGAACGGCAAGGTAGTGGCCAATACCACCACCGATGAGAACGGACTCTACAGCTTCGAGAACGTCCTGCCAGGGACCTACACCATAAACGATCCAGTGCCGACGGGCCTGGTCCTCACCACCTCTTCCACGGTCACAGTGACCATCAAGACGGTAGTGGTGACCAACGTCAACTTCGGGATGTGCGGGTCCAATTCCATATCCGGAATGAAGTACGAGGATCTGAATGGCGACGGCACCAAGAATCCCGGTGAGAAGGGCCTGTCCGGCTGGGAGATGGTTCTGACCGGAAGCACCTGGTTTGGCAAGCCACTTCCCACCCTTACCGCCACCACGGACAACAACGGCAACTACAAGTTCGAGAGGCTCCTTCCCGGCACATACAAGGTTAGCGAGACCTCAAGAACCGGCTGGACGCAGACCGCTCCAGCGGGGGGGAGCCACAGCATAGTCTTCGATGTGAGAACACCTCCCAGGGAGGCAAAGAACAACGACTTTGGGAATAGATTGGCAGCTCAATCCATCTCTGGAGTGAAGTACAACGATATCAACGGCAACGGGGTCAGAGATCCCGGCGAGCCAGGAATGGGCGGCTGGAAGATCAACCTGGAGCCGGCTGGAGGAGGGGTGATAAAGGTTGCAACCACCGAAGCTGACGGCTCTTACAGTTTCACGGATGTTGCCTCTGGAACCTATACCGTTCGGGAGATTCATCAGCCCGGATGGGATCAGAAGGCACCAGCGAGTGGCACTTATACCGTCACCCTGGATTCATCCACTACCAGCGTTTCTGGAAAGGATTTCGGCAACTGGAATCCATTGCCTGCCAATCCATCACTTATCCCGGACAAGAGCAGCCCCCAGAGGTCTGGAACACCGATCATCTGGACGGCCAGGGCAGATGACCTTGATCCTCTCCAGTACAGATTCCTGGTTAGAGGGCCGGGAATCAACCTGGACACCGGCTATAGCAGCAGGAGCGTCTGGACCTGGAACACTCTGGGCTATCCTGCCGGCAAGTATGAGGTTGAGGTCTGGATAAGGGATGGACAGCATTCCGGCCCAGGAGGATATGATATCAAGAAGACCGTATCCTTTAGCCTGACCGGCGGCAATCTGCCGCCCAGTGTGCAGGTCCTCTACACCGACCGCCCTGAGCCGCAGTATGCCGGCAGCTGGATCAAGTGGACAGCTATAGCCTCTGATCCAGACAGAGACCCCTTGCAGTACCGGTTCTTCCTGCGCGGTCCTTCCACCCGCGGATTCTGGGTGGATATGACCGGCTGGGGCAAGAACAACCAGTGGATCTGGAGGACCACTCCTGCCGACGTGGGCTACAGCGAGGTACTGGTAGCAGTGAGGGACGGCAAGCATGCCGGACCTGCCGGCTCGGATGACTATCAGGTTGGCCGGTTCTTCATCATGAATGTAAACCTGCCTCCGGTGATCACCGGCCTGGGCACGAACCTGCCCAGCGCACAGCCAGTAGGAGCTACCATCAGATGGGCGGCCACCGCCAGCGACCCGGAGGGCAATCCGCTCTTCTTCAGGTACTGGATGAGGGGTCCATCGACTGGAGGACTGTGGCGAATGGTCCGCGACTGGTCCACCGATCCAACCTGGACCTGGCCGACAACGCCTGCTGATGCGGGCACCAGCGAGATCAAGGTGCAGGTGAGGGATGGCCTCCATTCCAGCCCAGCCGGATGGGACGATGATGCTGGTGCGCTGTTCACAGTGCGGCGGCAGAATCTGCCCCCCACTCTGATCTCCCTTGGATCGGACAAACCCAGCTCCCAGAAGGCAGGAACGCCTGTGACCTGGACAGCAATAGCAAGGGATCCGGATATGGAGCCACTGCTTTACCGGTTCTGGCTGAAGGGTCCATCCACCGGGAACAGCTGGAAGATAGTGCAGGATTGGTCATACAAGAATCAGTGGACCTGGGCCAGCCTGCCATCCGATGGCGGAGCTTATACCGTCTATGTCTATGTTCGGGATGGCTGGCATAATCCTGAGACCGGATATGATAGCGCAGTGGGGGCCCCTTTCATCCTGGCCCCCAACCAGCCGCCAGTTCTGACCGCTCTGAAGGCCGACCGACCCAGCCCTCAAGGAGCTGGAATCCCGGTTAAGTGGACGGCAACCGCCATTGATGCGGATAAAGATCCGATATACTACCGGTTCTGGTTGAAAGGCCCCTCCACCGGCAACGTCTGGCAGATAGCTCAGGACTGGTCACTGGCAAACCAGTGGACCTGGTCCAGCCTGCCCAATGATGGCGGAGCCTATACGGTCTACGTCTACGCCAGAGACGGCTGGCATTACCCTGACACCGGGTACGATAGCGCTCTGGGCTCCCCCTATCAGCTGATCTCCAATCAGCCGCCGGTTCTGACCGCTCTGAAGTCCGACCGCCCCAGCCCCCAGGGGGCTGGAACTCCGGTTAAATGGACGGCAACCGCTAGCGATGCAGATAAAGATCCACTGTACTATCAGTTCTGGCTGAAAGGCCCCTCCACCGGCAATGTTTGGAGGATCGTGCAGAGTTGGTCAACTATGAATCAGTGGACTTGGTCCAGCGCTCCCACCGATGCTGGCAGCTATAGGGTCTATGTGTATGTCAGAGACGGCAAGCATGCCCCAGCCAATGCTTATGATAGCGCCATGGGCCAGGGCTATATGCTGCAGGATATGGTGAGACGGTAGGAGCCTGCACATCGAATAGAAAGGCAAAGAGACTGCAAAGGTGGGCAGAGGTGAATATGCCCACCTCCGATTTTTGTTTCCAAACGTCAGTTAGATTTAAATCCCTTTCATGCAAGCAAGACGGTTCATGATAAAGCATCTCATTTCGGCTGCCGTGCTCCTCATGCTGGCCAGTACCACCCCAGGGACGACTTGGCTTTATACCGATCCTCTATCCTTCCCGATATCGGAGCATTATTCAGCCAACGCCGCCTTCAATATCACAGACACTGCCCTCACCAGGATCGCTGGTTTTACCTATTACTCCACCCTGGGCGAGGACTTCTATATGCGTGCCATTCCGGTCAACTATGCAAATGCCACCAACTCCATAATGATCTCCAGCGCTGGAAAAGGGACCGCATCTTTTCTGGCCTCTCCCACCTTCGATGGTCATTCAGAGAACAATCTGATGTATGCTAAAGATAAATCCTCATTCCGAGTGGGTGGCCAGGGCTCCTGGACGAATTTGAGCCCATAAGGATACTGGAACAGATCGCTGCCGCAATCGGGCTGGCGGGAGTTGACCCCGCTTGCAGCCCAATTGACCTTTTCTGCCAACACTTTTCAGAGCCTATCGGTAATCTTCCCTGCCATTTGCGGAATCCTCTTTTGCTTCCCGGATGGCAACAGCTCCCAAAGTTATTGCCAGGGCGATCAGAGTGAAGGCATACAAAGCGCCATCAATTCCCTGCATATCCGCCGCCAGCCCGGCCATGATAGGGCCCACCACCACTCCGGACATACGGGCAGTATTGAAGATGCCATAGGTCTCCCCCCTCCGAGATGCATTGGTGGTATCGGCGACGAGGGCGGCAGCCGCCGGGCTGCATATGCCCAGGCCCAAACCCAGGCCGGCAAAGAGGATCAGTACCTGGATGAGGTTTGAGACTATGAAGAGAAGCGCAAATGAGATCAGGCCAGCCAGGCTGCCCAGAAATATGAGCCATTTTCTCCTCCCTCGATCTGCCAGGCGGCCGAAGTAAATGTTGGAGATGGCAGTGATTCCTCCATAGACCAGATAGATGAGCCCTATATCGGTGGTGGAGAAGCCCAGAGCCTTGGCGTAGGAAGGGAGAAGGGTGATGTTGAAGCCGCCCACCATCCCTGACCAGAGGATGACCGCGCAGCAGGCGAGAAATGTGATCGCATATCCAGGGGCGATGAGAGGCTCCTCTCTTCTTTGAGGCTGCTCATCCGCCTTCAGGACTATGCCCCTGGATTCGGGGACTTTAAAAGTGACTATGATGATCGATGCTATTCCCAGGAGGGTCCAGAAGTAGAAGGGTGCTTCAAGCCCCATCTGATCATAGAGCGCTCCCCCCATAAATGGACCTAAAGCCAGGGCGGAGTAAAAGGCAGCATTGTAAAAGCCCATGGCGGTTCCTCTGCTGTGAGCACGAGACTGGTCTATGATCAGGGCCATGGCAGTGGGCCAGACGAAGGCGGCACCGACACCCCCCAGAGCTCTTATGAATAGCAGGGTATAGGCGTTCTCGGCATAGATGTACAGAGGTGGGAGGACTGCAAATGTCATCAGTCCTATGAGCATTAGCCTCTTTCTTCCCATCCGGTCGGAGAGGCGGCCTATAGGCACCTGGACTAGCAGCTGCGACGCTCCGTAGATGGATATTATGAACCCGAGCAGGGTGTAAGATGCCCCCAGGTCCATAACATAGCTGGGAAAGAATGGTACGACCAGAGTGAATCCCAGGACGGCGACGAACACCGCCAGATAGAGGGGCCAGAGCGAACCGGAATCCTTGGTTATATGCATCCTGTCCTAGAACTTCAGCTCCATGCCCAGAATGGTCTGAGTATTGGTCACTCCGTTTATCTCCCTCACATTCATCACTGCCCGGTTGAGGTCGGAGATGCCTTCCACGTCTACTATGGCGATGAAATCCCTCTCACCGTATACGGGAACGACCTCGCAGATCCCTTTGATCTTCTCCAAGCGATCGTGGACTGCTTTCTCTGTCCCTGGCTCGACATTGATCATTATAAAACCCTTCATAGCCTCTCACCTCCCCGTCCAGTTGATGATTCGAAGAGCTTTCCTGCTATTACTCTTTTCCCTCTGCCTCGCCATCCGGCTCGCCCTTGGCCTTATCCCCGCTCTGTCCATCCCTTTCCAGGATCTTTTTCTGCACTATCTCTATCTCATCCTCCAGTCGCTTTAAAGAGAGCTTCTCCCGGGCAAGGTACAGGCAGTTGAGGGCTTCCTCCAGCCTTCCCATAGCGGTTAGAACAACAGCAGTAGACTCGAGGTCCATGGCATCTCCTCCCTTTTCCAGGACGGTATCGTAGGTCTCCAGGGCCTCAGGTAGCCTCTTTTGGTTTCGAAGCAGAAATGCACGGTTTCGCAGGGCATCGAGATTACTCGGATCGAGGGCAATAGATCGGTCGTAGCTCTCCAGAGCCTCATCGATTCGACCCAGGCCATAGTAGGCCACGCCCAGGTTGTTCCAGGCCTCTGGCATATCCGGATTGGAGGCGGTGACAATTTGGAAGTATTCTATGGCTTTCTCAAAATCCATTCTCCGGACGCAATCCATTCCTTTGTGAAGCTGAATCTTTTCTTTGCTGTTCATGGATCATCACATGTAGCCCTGAATGGGGGCAGATTCTCCGGATTTTTCCGTGTTACCCTTCTCGCCAGACCCTGCACCAGGCCTCTTGATTTCCCCAAATTTCTTCTCATAGTCCTTGATATGCTCTTCCAGCCATCTGGCCAGCTCCTTGGCAGCTAGGGGGGATAAGATGATCTCCGTCTCGATCTTTCTTTCCATGACGGTGATGTTCTTGTTCCCATCTCTCTGGATCTTGGGCGAATCATTGTAAAAAGCAATTCTGAAGTCATAGGGGCTGTGGCCGCCTATTGCCCCGATGGCATAGATCTGCTTGAACTCGGAGCTGCGCGTGGTCTCTACAGATACTTCCATAGACAGAATTATGGTCTCAAGATTAAAAAAGATGATGATCTCTTTGCGACGATCTGATCGTCCAACTCATCATCGAAATGTATTTAGACGACCTGGCGTCTTGTTTTCCCGATAATATGATTGGGCTCTTAGGGTTAGAAGACGGTACACGGGTGATAGGTACCGGTTTTGGTGCGTCCGGCGTTGTCGCGGGCGAACTGGTCTTCACAACCATCATGTCCGGTTATGAGGAGGCGCTGACCGATCCCTCTTATCATGGAGAGATGCTGATGTTCACTTATCCTCTCCAGGGTAATTATGGGGTGAGCGGGGACGATTTTCAGTCGGACGGGATGTGGCCCAGGGCCATGATCTGCAGGGAGCACTGGGACCGTCCGACTCATCACCGCCTGAACAAAACCCTCAATCAGTTCTTGCTGGATGAGGGCCGGCCTGGACTGTGCGACGTGGACACCAGGATGCTCACCATTAAGGTGAGAGAGCAAGGGGTGCTGAAGGCCGCGGTTGCCGTGGGGGAGAAGGACGAGATCATGGATCTGGATGTGGTGGGCCTGGCCCGATCCCAGCCGGACATATCCAGCCAGGACCTCCTGAGGGATGTCACCTGCAAAAAGCCCTATCGGATTGAAGGCCGGGGCAAGAGGATCGCGGTGATCGACCTGGGGATCAAGAGGAGGATATTGAGAAGCCTGTCAGATAGGGGTTTTGAGCTGATGGTGCTTCCTGCACATAGCACGATTCAGGATATTGAAGCGGCTGGACCTGATGCCCTGTTTCTGTCCAATGGCCCTGGGGACCCGGAGAGAGCAGAGAAGGCCATCCAGGCCGTCCGGCATTTCAGCGGAGAGATGCCCATATTTGGCATATGCCTGGGCCATCAGGTCATATCCCTGGCCATGGGGGCGGAGACCTTCAAGCTCAAGTTCGGCCATCATGGGGGCAATCAGCCGGTCAAAGACCTGGAAAAGGGGATCGTCTACATCACCTCTCAGAACCATAATTTCGCTGTAGTTCCCTCCTCACTAGAGGGGACGGGGCTGGAGGTCACCCAGCTTAATGCCAGCGATGGAACGGTGGAGGGGATCCAGAGTAAGAGCCTGGATGTCATCGCGGTGCAGTATCACCCTGAGGCCTATCCTGGGCCTCATTGCACCACCGATCACTTCTTCAGCTCAGTCGTGCGGGTCATGAACGGCAAGAATGGCCGGGCTCTGGCGGGGAGGGGATAGAATGCCCAAAAGAGCGGATATACATAAGGTCCTTCTCATAGGTTCGGGACCCATTCAGATCGGCCAGGCGGCGGAGTTTGATTTTTCCGGGTCTCAGGCCTGCAAGTCCCTGCGCGAGGAGGGGATTGAGGTGGTCCTGGTCAACTCCAATCCGGCCACCATCATGACCGATCCGGACACCGCGGACAAGGTCTATATCGAGCCTCTGGAGCCGGATATCGTCGCCAAGATCATAGAGAAGGAGAGGCCGGATGGAATCATCGCCGGCATCGGCGGCCAGACCGGGCTGAACATCACCTCCGAGCTGGCAGAGATGGGAATTCTAGAAAAGTACAATGTGGAGGTGCTGGGGACCTCAGTCAAATCCATTCAGGAGGCTGAGGATCGGGACCTGTTCAAGCAGGCCATGCAGAAGGTGGGCGAGCCGGTACCCCGGAGCCGGGCGGTCAACACTCTGGATGAGGCTCTGGAGGTTATGGAGGAGCTTGGTCTGCCCCTGGTAGTCAGGCCCGCCTATACCTTGGGCGGCTCGGGTGGGGGGATAGCCAAGACCCGGGAGGAGCTCTTGCAGATCTGCGACCTGGGGCTGAAGAGATCCAGGATCAGCCAGGTGCTCCTCGAAGAGAGCGTGGGGGGCTGGACGGAGCTGGAGTATGAGGTGATGAGGGACAGCAATGATACCTGCATCACCATCTGCAATATGGAGAACATGGATCCCATGGGGATTCACACCGGCGAGTCGATAGTGGTGACCCCCATCCAGACCCTCACCGACCATGAGATTCAGATGCTCAGGAGCGCGGCCATCAATATCATCCGGGCTCTTAAGATCGAGGGGGGCTGCAACATCCAGTTCGCGGTCAAGGACGGAGAGTACCGGGTGATCGAGGTCAACCCCCGCGTATCCCGTTCCAGCGCCCTGGCCTCCAAGGCCACCGGCTATCCTATTGCCCGGG
>DAIO01000054.1:13581-14378 GCA_002498745.1 Methanosaeta sp. UBA533
TTCGAGCCGATGGTGGATTATGTGGTGACCAAGATCCCCCGCTGGCCGTTTGACAAGTTCGTCCGGGCGGACAAGACCCTGACCACCGCTATGAAGTCCACCGGCGAGGTGATGGCCATCGGCAGGAGCTATGAGGAGTCGCTCTTGAAGGCCGTCCGATCTCTGGATATCGACAAGGATTTAGGATACAAGGGAAAGTATGTTGCCTGGACGGATGAGGAGCTGAGAGGCCTGCTGGCGGTCCCCACTGACGACCGACTGTTTGCCATCTATGAGGCTCTGAAAAGGGGGACCACTCCCGAGGAGATTGCGGATGTCACCGGCATTGGGCCCTATTTCCTCTACCGGATTGAGAATATCGTCCGGATGGAGGAGGAGATAAGGCGTGGAAAGGGTCCCGGTGAGGGTCGGGACCAAGATTCCGTTATGGATGCGGATACCCTGCGCCGGGCGAAGAGGACGGGATTTACCGATGAGCAGATCGGATCGATGGTGGGACGCAGCCGGGAGGAGATAGCTGACCTGCGCCGATCCCTGAAGATCATTCCCACCTTCAAGATGGTGGATACCTGCGCTGCGGAGTTCGAGGCCACCACTCCATATTACTACTCCTCCTATGACACCCAGTGCGAGCTTGTGCCCTCCGGCCGGAAGAAGGTCCTCATCCTGGGCTCGGGCCCCATCCGGATCGGCCAGGGGATAGAGTTCGACTACTGCACAGTTCATGCGGTCATGGCCCTGCGAGAGCAGGGTATCGAAGCCCATATCATCAATAACAATCCGGAGACCGTCTCCAC
>DAIO01000205.1:0-413 GCA_002498745.1 Methanosaeta sp. UBA533
GCATCTATCCCGGCGAAGTTCTTGAACAGTATCGCTTTGCCCTCCATCACCGGAATGGAGGCCAGAGCTCCTATATCGCCCAATCCCAGCACGGCAGTCCCGTCCGTTACCACTGCCACCAGATTTCCCTTGGCAGTGTAGCGATAGACGTCATCCGGATTCCTCTCGATCTCGCGACAGGGTGCGGCCACCCCCGGGGTATAAGCCAGGCTCAAATCCCGGCTGGTGGCGCAGGGCACCTTGCTGTGCACGGCAATCTTTCCCATGACGGCTTCATGAAAGGCTAGTGCTTCTTCTCGAAGGGACATAACATACTCCTGAGGGAGGCTTTCAGGGGAGCAACAGATATAAAGCATGGGCCAGAGGGTGTCTAACCTGAGCCGGGGTGGCAGAGCGGACAAATTCCGGGCGGC
>DAIO01000205.1:442-8813 GCA_002498745.1 Methanosaeta sp. UBA533
CGGGGCGCAAGAGACCCGCCAGGAAAATCCCAACCCCGGCGCTAAAAATATGCAAAGTTTCATATCAGAGTAAGTTGCGACGAAGAGCTGATTATTATGGCTAGATTTCCAGAAGCAGAAAACAGAATCTTGAACCTCAAGATATGCATGCGCTGCAATGCGCGAAACCCGGTAAAAGCTACACGCTGCCGCAAATGCGGCTACGAAGGCCTGAGGATGAAGTCCAAGGAGAACAAGACCGCTTAGATCAAAAATGGCTTTTGAGATGGGCAGGGTAGAACTGCACCTGAGGGATGCTGTAAAAAAGCACGGAGCGGGCCACTTAACCCTTATCGATCCTGATTCCCAGACCCCCCAGGAAGCAGGGAGGATGGCCCAGGCGGCAAGCCAGGGGGGGACGGACGCCATCATGGTAGGTGGCTCGGTAGGGGCGACGGGTGCCCTCCTGCACCAGACCGTGGCTGAGATCAAGAAGGTGACCGATCTTCCGGTCATCCTCTTTCCGGCAAGCGTAGCTGGGCTGTGCGAGAACGCCGATGCCGTCTTCTTCATGAGCCTGCTAAATAGCCGCTCTCCCAACTACCTCATTGAGAACCAGGCTATGGGAGCGCCTCTGGTGCTGCGCTACCGCCTGGAGGCCCTGCCCATGGCCTATATCATCATCGAGCCCGGTGGGACGGTGGGCTATGTGGGCGATGCCCGCCTGATACCCAGAAAGAAGCCGGAGCTGGCTTGTGCATACGCTTTGGCGGGGAAGTACCTGGGAATGAGGCTGGTCTATCTGGAGGCCGGTTCAGGGGCGGACTCGCCGGTGCCCGCGAGCATGGTGGCACTGACGAAGAAGCTGCTGGGCGATGTGCTGATCATTGTGGGCGGTGGCATAAGAAGCGGTGCAGCAGCCGCAGAGCTGGTGGCCGCCGGAGCCGATCTGATAGTCACGGGCACCGCTGTTGAGAAGAGCCGGGATGTGGCCTCTTTTATCTCTGAGCTGACCTCATCCATTCGCAGGTAGCACTTCGTGTCATCGGATATTCTGAGATTTCTCGATTCATCAAACATTGATGGCTTTCTCTTTGTGGGAGATAGCATAAGCAACTCGGATATGTATTACCTCTCCCATTTTCTTGCTGGAGACAGGTTCGCCATCCTCTTCCAGGAAAAGACTTCGATCCTTATCTCCTCCATGGAAAAGGGCAGAGCAAAGAAGGAGTCCTGTGCAGATGAGGTTCTAAGCACCCGGGACTACCATATCATGGAGAAGCTGAAGAGCTGCGGAAAGCCGGAGCTGGCCTACATAGAGGCCTTGAAGGAGTTTTTGAGGGATCACGGCGTATTGCGCTTAGGAGTTGCATACAGCTTCCCGATAGGGATATTCCAGCCTTTATCCAGGCATTTCGACATCCAGGTCATGGAGAGCCCGGCCAGGCGGGCAAGGTCGAAGAAGAGCCCCCAGGAGATCGATTGCATAACCACTGCCCAGAGGGCCTGCGAGAGGGCGATGCAACGGGCAGTGGAGCTTATCGCCTGCTCTGAGCCTCGAGGAGATATCCTATACCTTCAGGGCCAGCCCCTTACCGCTGAGCAGATTCGATCGGCCATTGATATCTCCCTCCTTGAGGATGGCTGCGAGGCCGAAGACACCATCGTTGCCGGCGGCACCCAGGCTGCCGAACCCCATGCGCGAGGGACGGGTCCCCTGCCGGCCAATTCCCCCATTGTAATCGACATCTATCCCCGGTCCAAGACTAACCGCTACTACGCAGATATGACTCGCACCGTCCTTCGAGGAGAGGCTCCTGGGGAGGTAAAAGAGCTCTACCATGCCGTTCTTGCCGCCCAGGAGGCAGGGATCGGTGCCATTCGAAGCGGCATATCAGGAGAGGAGGTCCATGCCGCAGTCTCCGCGGTCTTCCAGGAGATGGGCTATTCGGAGAGGGATGGCTGTGGCTTCACCCATTCCACCGGGCACGGCGTGGGGCTGGATGTGCATGAGCTGCCCTCCCTGAGCGAAGGAGGGGAGATATTGAAAAGCTCGCAGGTAGTGACCGTAGAGCCGGGCCTATACTATCCAGATATCGGTGGAGTGAGACTGGAGGATCTTCTGGTGGTGAGAGATAAAGGATGCGAGAACCTCACCCGCTTCAGAAAGGATCTTGTTCTCTGAAAAAGAGCTCGACAGAGCATTTATAGCTGGCTTGCCATTTGGTGATAATGATGGACGCAGAAATTCTAGATAATTACCGGAAGGCCGGACGAATTCTGGCCGAAGTGCTGCAGGAGGCAAAGCCGAAGGTGGATGTAGGCGTGCCCCTGCTGGAGGTGGCCGAGTTCGTGGAGGAGGCCATAAGGTCAAAGGGCGGCCTGCCTGCATTTCCCTGCAACATATCTTTGGACCGGAGCGCGGCTCATTATACACCCTCGCCAAAGGACGAGAGCGTATTTGCCGAGAATATGGTGAAGCTGGATGTGGGAGTGCATGTGGACGGCTACATCGCCGATGCTGCCATCACCATAGACCTTAGCGGCCACGAGGATCTGGCCCTGGCCTCCCAGGCGGGTCTGGATGCCGCCCTGGAACTGGTCGGGCCGGGGGTGAGCACTGCTGATATTGGAAAGGCGATAGAGGAGGCCATAGTTGGCTACGGCTACAAACCGGTCTACAATCTGACCGGGCATGGACTCTCTCGCTATATCGCTCATGACCTGCCAGCGGTGCCGAATAAGAGAATGGATAAGGGAGTGACCCTAAAAGAGGGGGATGTCATCGCCATTGAGCCCTTCGCCACCAATGGCTCAGGGAGGATCAGCGAAGCGCCCATCACTGAGATCTATGGATTCAGCGGGTCCCGGCCCCAGAGGCTTCCCGCGGCCAGAGCCCTGATGAAGGAGATCGTGGAGAGCTATAAGACGCTACCTTTCGCCAGACGGTGGTTGAAGGCCGAGAGGGCGGAATATGCATTGATGCATCTCGTGCGGAGCGGTGCTGTGCACGGATACCCGGTACTGTGGGAGGTTGAGGGAGCGCTGGTCTCCCAGGCAGAGCATACGGTCCTGATTCTGGAAAATGGATGTGAGGTGACAACCAGGATAGGCTAGAGGATTCTTTTTGGCCTTTATTTTCTCATCGAAGGAAAAACAGGGCAGAATTAAGCGAGACTAATCACCCTCACCTGTATCCTCCGATCCGTCCTCATCCTTATAGCTGTCATCGCCTATCATGGCCGCGGAGATGGCATCAATGCCGTCCATCAGCTCGGCAGTCATACAATAAGGCAGCTCGCCGATCTCGGGAAGATTCTCCCCACCGATCACCCTGGCCCCCACCTGACTGAGCAGATCGAAGGCAAGATCCAGGTTCTCCTTCTCCTCTGCCGCTACTGCCCTTGCCACCAGCTCATCGAGGGGGCTCTCCCGATCGAAGCTTCCGGTGATATAGCGCTGGCTGGAGACGAATACCGCAGCAAGCGAGGTCTTGAGCGATTCTATCATCAGATCGGCATCCTCTCCAAGAGATTCGTGCTCCTGGAAGACAATTGAACGGATGGCCTCGATATCGTCCAAAGCCTCTTCAGCGCTTATGATCTCTCTTTCAAAGCGGGCAATGACCTTGAGACAGGCCAAAACCACATCGTCCATGATATAGATGAAGACCGCTCCCGAGTTCTTATCATCGGATTCTGTGAGCTTGAAGTTGCTGTCCTTCACCTTGTTCATCCAGTTAAGCCAACGCTTCTGGGTATAGAATTCTTCCTTCATTGTAGAACTCATCCTTTCTCTATACAATTCAGCGGTATGTATCCGCCAGGGCAACTCTCTCGATAACCAGATCCTCTATCCTGTCCTCTCCCACCGAATCAAGCTCTGCAGAAGAGATATTAAAAACCTCTTTTACCGCATTGTATCGGCAGGAGCAGCCCAGTCCATCCGGCTTTAGAAGTCTAGACAGCTCTATTTCATCTGGCCAGTTGCATTGGCCCCCCAGGCTGGCGAGGACGAGGGCTATGCGCTCGGTCTTATCTGATACACCCATATTTAGGGCCCTCTCAATCTGCCTCTCTCCGGAAGCATATCTCATTATCTCCATGCCAACATCCTTGGCGATGTTTCTTCTCTGAGAGAAGGCGGATAAGGCCTTTTCCGTGGCGAAGAGTATATGCCTATTGCTTACCACTTTATCTGCATCCAGAGCCTGCACAATACAACCATATCGATGTTGCAGATCCTTTATTGCCGATATGAGATCCTTTCTATCAGGGATGGCCGGCCTTCCGAAGAGGAGGCGGATTTCGTTCATCACTCCGAGATCGGATCTGCTGCTCTAAAAGCTTGCGGTCCTGTAAATCGATTCCCAGCAGAATGGGCAAAACGCTGCCACTTGACTGGATCGAAAACATCGGGCAAGCCCAAGCATAAATCAAGAAATGCTAAAATCTGAGAAAGGGCAGTTTTATCTGCCCAATTATGTGGAAATTTTCGAGCCTTTCAGACCAGGCCGGCACGCTGCAACCTTAGCAGATCTGCCGTATTCAGCTTTTCGCCCTGCCGGAAGTGGGTAAGGATCTCTTCTGCCTCGCGCTTGGCAACCTCTTTGGCGCGATCCTCTTTGATATCCTTATTCTTCTTCTTCAAGCCCATGATCACCTTTTCGAAGTCGCGAACCTCTCGCTGGGTGCGGATGAACTCCTTATGCTGCTCATCTGCAGCCTCCTGGGCCTTTACAAACTCCTTGTGAGCGGCATCTGCTTCCGCACGGGTCTGATCGGCTTCCTTGAAGGTCGCAATCATCTGATCATGGTATTCCTGGGCCAGCTCTGCGTACTTTGTGACGTCATCGTGGTGCTTTGATGCCTCATCCCTCAATGCTTGAGCCTCATCCAGAAGCTTCCTCAGCTCCTCGTTCTTCTCAAGCTGCTCCTTGCGACTCTTGAACTCCGCATGCAGGGAGGCAATCTTGTCCACCAGTTGCTTCTCTTTATCTGGGCTCAAGACCTCAGTCTGCTGCCTAAACTCAAGATGATCAATCTCCCGGCGCAAGTCTCTTATCGAACGATCGCCAGTAAGGTTGTACTTCTTGCGGATATCGTCTATCCTGGCATAGAGCTGATTGGTCTTCTCGTTGAACTCGTCCCTGTGCTTCTTGGATTCAGCCACATTCTTGTTATTCTCATCCCGCAGCTTCTTGAGCTCTTGGGCCTTGTCGATCAACTCTTTGGTGGCCTTGTTAAGCTCATTTCTTTTGGCTGCCCACTTGCTCGCCTCTGCGTTCAGTTGGCTGCGTCTATCCTTAAAGGCAAGGGACTCCTGCCTGAGTTTGCCTCTTTTCTCTTCTAGTTCTGCCAGCATCCCCCGTTTATCCTCCTGTTCCAGCCCACGGCTGGGGTTTGGTCCCGCTCCGGAACCAAAAAACCCGGGAATCCTTCGCCTGGATGGCGAAGCGCTTTTCTATGGCGCGATACATATGGGTTTTTTATACGCCCAACTCGTTCATCAAATGGAATTGCCAGGCCAGTGCACAAAGGTGCACCATTCTCATCCCAGATTATTCCACTGCTCAGTTGTTTGATGCAAGCGGTATGATCAAAAATGGCCTTTCCATAAGATCAACAGGAGCGAGCATATTAATACCTATCGAGAAATCCTTTACGTATTAACCTTTTGGTTATCTCCGGGCAATGGCCAAAAGGGCAAAATCCCGTCTTTGCCTGCAAAAGGCAATCAACAGATTGAAATAGGTGATTTGACCAAAAGAAAAGAAGGAATATTTAATGGAAATGGCAATATTCGCGTAGATGGAGGGATTGATCTGAAGGCCAGACTAGCAGCGCTGACAGCAATGATTTTGATTGCTTTCACAGGGAATTCATTAGCAGCAACCGATAATGACATTAATGAGGGGTATAAATACACCAACGCTATCCTGCAAAAGAATATCACATTCGACTTCGAGCAGAGCGTGCAGGGTAACGGCTACTTCATGACTTATATTTATGCCAAAGCGGGCAATACAGCAGTCAAAAATTACGCCCACGGCAGTGGATCATTGAACAGCGAGTCTCTCTTGACATTACAGGATATGGACCGCCTTACCCACGATGCCAACGCAGACTACAATGATTATTATCAGAATTGCATCGAGTTCAAAGAGGATGTCTCCATGGTCTACGCGCCCATGAGGATTGCAGTTGGAACAGGATATTATGCAGCAAATCCCCTGGACTACAGCTCCCTGCTCAAGGAGAAGACCTGGGTAAAGAACTACCGCGCCGGCACCAGCATGCATCATGAGGTCGAGTATGCCCATGCCCTGGATAAGGAGTTGAACATCGTCGTCAAAGAGGTCTTCAATAAGACCTACGATCCAGAGATCTTCGGCATTGGCTATACCCAGATGACTATAAATGAGGATATGACCGACGGAAAGGCTCACATTGGTGTTCTGCAGGCCGCAGACAACTATGCCAGCCTGGACGATGGAGACTTTACCGAGAACCTCGCAATCAGGAAAACTGCCTGGAGAAAGCCAGCGATTGAGATAGACGAAGACTACTGGGGAACCTATCATATCGAGAAGAACATGACGCTGGAGACTCCCTACCGTCTGGTTCAGAAGAATGAGGACTGGCTGCCCTGCTGCTTCGGCGGCTTTGACAGCATGACCTCTGCCGAAAAGAAGTACATCAAGTCTGCAACCGGTATCTTTGATTGCACCTGCTTTAAGGCACCAACCCAGGCCCAGTTCCAAAGGACCTACTAAGTGAGGGAGAAACTCTCCCGCTTTTTTTTAATATGCAGTTCGCTACGTGGGAGCCATTCTACAATCAGATATTGCAGGACTTCGGCTTCTCTTCTGCCAGGGATGAAGAGGGAGCGCATCTACTGGCAGAGCTTTTGCAGGATTCCGGAGATTGTCGCCCATCGGCAGAGGAACGGATTCGCGGGAGAAAGGCAGTGATATTTGGCAATGCTCCATCCCTTGACCGCGAGCTCGATGCGCTGCCCTGTATGGATGCTGCCCGCATCGCTGCGGACGGGGCGGCAGCAGTTCTCTTAAGAAGGGGAATTGTGCCGGATGTTGTGGTTTCCGACCTGGACGGCCCCTTTCCTGCAATTCTGGAGGCCTGCCAGAAGAAAGCGATCATCGTCGTTCATGCTCACGGAGACAATCTGGATGCCTTAGCCAGATATGTACCCCAGCTGAAGAATGTCATCGGCACCTGCCAGTGCCGGCCATCGGGTGGACTGTACAACTTCGGAGGATTCACAGACGGAGATCGGTCCGTATTCCTGGCGGTCGAGCTCGGGGCGTCCTCAATTGAGCTGGTGGGCTTTGACTTTGAGGACCAGAGCGTGACCCCCCGAAAAAGAAAGAAGCTGGCCTGGGCAAAGAGGCTAATAGAGATCGCCCTATCCGAAAAGTGAGCTTGTCAGCATTTCAAGTATGGAAGATACAGCGCTCTCTGCCACCGCATCCTCATCGAGGCTCGCATCTATGATCACAAAGCGCTCAGGCTCCAGGGATGCCAGCCTGCGAAAGTTCCCGTCCACCTGGCGCAAAAACTCCTGCCGTTCGAACTTCTCTCTCCCCGAACGAGAGCTGATTCTCTGCACTGATAATTGGGGATCCAAAAGGAAGAGGAGAGTCCTGTCCGGGCGCAGGTTCCATGGTCGGTAGATCTCTCTGATCCAGACCAGGGGATCGGGAACAATCCCTTTCAGAGTCACCCCCTGATAGGCAGCGGTGGAGTCGGCATACCGATCGCATAAGACAATTGCCCCCGCCTCCAAAGATGGGATTATGGTATCGGCCAGGTGGCGGGCATGGTCTGCCATGAAGAGGAAGAGCTCTTCCATGTGCTCGGCGAATGATAGCTCACCGGTTGACTCCCTCAATATCTCTGAACGCAGTATCCTCCCAGCAGCGCTGTTGGAGGGCTCAGCGGTAATGAGCAACGTTCTTTCCGGCACCAGTTCCTTCAGCTTTGCCGCAATATTGCGGATCGCTGTGCTCTTTCCCGAGCCATCGATCCCCTCCAGTGTGATGAGCAGGCCGTTCACAACTTTCATGAAGGCCAGAATGAAGATTAATTTGTCGCCCGATACTAACTCTGGCACGTCATCCGATGGGTATCCGCAGTCAGGCCAGCAACCCTCGCAACGGGCGTCTGTACCGCATTTGGGTTGTCTCATGGTCATAGGTAGACGATAGTCAGTATCCTACCATAAGGACCTATCAACGCGGCCTGTAGTCCCTATCCTGCACCGGCACTCACAGCAGAATATATTCTAAGCTCGTGTCAGCCCTCGAAAGGGACATTACAAGAATTCATCCATGATTAATAAAGTTATCTACATACGATATATTAATCGACTC
>DAIO01000112.1:0-14960 GCA_002498745.1 Methanosaeta sp. UBA533
TGGGAGATCCGGGGCTGTTTCCGGGTGTAGCAGGGCTGGAAGAGGAGGTAGTTCGTATGCTGGGAGAGCTCCTGGGCTGCCCTCTGGCCCGGGGCTATATCTCCACCGGTGGCACTGAGTCGAACATCCAGGCCATTCGGGCGGCCAAGAACGAGTCCGGCAAGAGTGGGGGAAACATCGTCGTTCCTGCATCAGCTCATTTTTCATTTGACAAGATCGGAGATCTTCTCTCTTTAGAGGTGCGCAAAGCACAACTCGATTCCCAGCTCAGGGTCGATCTCTCCTCAGTGGAGTCGCTGACCGACGAGCAGACGGTAGCCCTGGTGGGAATAGCGGGAACCACGGAGTTCGGACAGGTGGATCCGATCGAAGAGCTATCCGATCTGGCCCTTGAATGGGGTGTTCACTTGCACGTCGATGCGGCATTTGGCGGATTCGTCCTCCCATTCCTGGATAGATCCTTTGCCTGGGATTTTTCCCTGCAAGGAGTCAAATCAATCACAATAGATCCACATAAGATGGGCCTTGCCACCATTCCCGCCGGCGGCCTGCTCTTTCGCAGCCAGGAGTGCATGAACGCTCTGGAGACAGAGACCCACTATCTCACCAAGGCCAGACAGGCTTCCCTGACCGGCACCAGGAGCGGTGCTGCCGCCGCCGCCACCTATGCGGTGATGATGCACCTGGGCAGGGAGGGATTCAGAGAGATGGTTGGCTATTGCATGGATCTCACAGATCATCTGGTCCGGGGGGCAAAGAAGATCGGCGTTGAGCCCCTGATCGAACCGGTGATGAATGTGGTCGCTTTAAGGGTCCCTGAGCCATCCAGGGTTCGTGAGAGGCTTATGGATCGTGACTGGCACGTCTCCATAACCCGGGAGCCAAATAGAGCATTGCGGCTCATCCTCATGGGGCATATGAGCCATGAAAACATCGACCTCTTCTTGAAGGACCTGAAAGAGGTCCTGTCAGAATTTGTTTGAATGAGATTATAATCCCCTGCAATCCGGGACAGGACTAAGGCCAGAGGCCAAAGGCGATATTCAGGCCCATGACGACTGCGCCCGCGCCAATGCAGACGCCGAGCACCATCTTGGGGCTGAACTTGATCGAGTCATCATCGGCCTCAAAGTATCGCATCAGGCCGGCTGATGATTGGAGGCCGCTTCCTTCATTCTTTTTTCTTGCCATGCCCCAATCATATCCCATCATCATCTTAAGAAGATTGCGGTTTCAACCGGCAGCAATTATGCAAATCCGAAATGGCCTTGGGCAGCAATCTAAGCTGCCCGCCAGCCATTCACATCCTGGAAGGGATAGCTATCCTTTGCATTTCCTCCTTTGATCGATCTGGGCCAGTCGCTGCTGGGGTTGCCCCTGGCGGAATGATCGCTCCAGTAGTTTCCGCCTGTGCTGTTGCCGGCATCCCAGCTGTTGCTGCCTTCGCTATCTATCGAATGCTCTATGTTATCTATGAAGTTGTTGTGATAGATTGTATTCCCGGTGGAGAATGATAGTTGACAGCCAAGGGAATTGGCAGTGATATTGTTCTCGTAGATCTGGTTGTCATTCGAGAGATTCAGCCAGATTCCTGCGACCAGATTTTTCTGGACAGAATTATCGCGAATGATATTCTGATTGCAGGAAAGGAGCGACAAGCCGTTCTGTTCGTTTTCCGATGCGACGTTCTTCTCAATCCGATTCCAATCCGATGAGTACAGGAACAAGCCACTGTATCCGTTGCCCATAAAGAGGTTGCCCAGGATATCGTTTCCAGATGAATTTATAAGCCGCATGCCAAAGCATTCTGAGATATTGCTGTCGATGATGCTGTTGTTCATTGAATCGAACAGGAAGACGGCATCGCTGGTCAATGTGATATTATCTACTGCCATATTCTTGCAGTATGCCATGGTGAGATGGGCAAGTTGCTTATCCCTGATCTGCATCCCAGACTGATCAAAGAGATAGGCTATAGGGACCAGGTCGACCACATTGGACTCGTCTATACTGTTATTGAAGCCCTCTTTTGTCTGGCTCTCCACATAGAGGCTCCAGGTGACATTCTGGAAGCGGTTAGCCTGGAGAAGGTTAGCTGGAGATTCTATGAGCATGATCCCTCGGAAGCCATCGATAAACTCGTTCTCCAAAATCTCGCAGTTGCCGGACGATGTGATTTGCATTGCAGCATCGGTTATGCCCACAAATTGGTTTTTCAAGATCCTGTTATCTTCAGCCGCGCCGATATCTAGGGCGATGACAAAGTCTCTTGCCAGGTTTCCGATGATTGAATTTTGGCTGGAGTTGTCCACTCTTATGCCATAATCCCCCTCAATGAGGCTGTTGTTATTGATATTAAGACCGAATGCATCCTGTATATAGATTGCATTATTGCTCTGGGTGATATTGTTATACAGCAGCTCATTATTTTGGCAATCAAGAGCGGCGAGACCGATTTCACCTCCACCGATCTCATTTCTCTGAAAGACAACATCACTGACATTGGCAAGAAGTGCAGCCCTGCTGGTGGAATTGCCTTCGTCATCAATCAAAACCAGATTGTCGCTGACATAAAGGCTGCTGCCATTTAGCAGCAGTATGCCATGGCTTCTGCTCTGAATATAATTTCCCTCAATCTGGACCTGGCTGGAGTTATCAAGCCATATGCCCCAATAAGCATCTGAGATATTGTTCTCAATGATGCTGTTTCCATCCGCCTCTCCCAAGAATATAGAGATATTGCAGCTGGTGATCTCATTTCCGTCTATGCTGTTATTTCCTGAGGCATCTCTCAGTGCCACTCCGCCCTGGCAGTTGCTTATGAGGTTTCCATTTATCGAGTTTCCCTCCGAGCCGCTTGCCAGAATTGCCGGGCTGGCATCTTCGAACACATTCTTCTCAATGCGGTTTTTTCGGGAGAGGAGATGAACAGCCGCACCAGAATAACCTTGAAAGCTGAGCCCTTCCAGATAGCAGCCATCCGAATATACTGTTATTCCTGTCTCTTTTCCCTGGCCATTGAGAATTATGGGGCCGCTCTCTCCGATCAGGGGCATAAGGCTGAGGCTCTTGTTCAGGATAACCTCCTCACTGTAGTTTCCCGGCTTGACGTATATTGTATCGCCATCACTGGCTGCGATGACGGCATCTTGAATTGTTCTGTAATTAGAAAAACCGTCATCATCAACGATATAAGTTCTCGCGCCGCCAACCGGAGAAAGCCAGATGAGCAAGGCCATGAAGATGATCAATGGTAATCTTGGCATGATTACTACTTGCCAAGGCACCTTTTATAGTTAATGCAATTGAGGAGGAGAAGGGACAGCTCTCCCAACCCCTTTATTTCCTGTGGAAAAATGTACTCGAATTTCTTTCCTTGATGGATGAAAAATCTGAGAAAGTGCACCGAATTGTGCGGCCTATTTAATAATGTTATTTTGAGAGTTATACAAATAATGAGGAAAACCTTATCTACTCTCCCTCCTTGTTACCAATGGACGATGATTAAATGACAGATATTGTGCCGCACAAACACTGTCTGGTCTGCGGCAATTCAGTGCGCGCAGACGAGAACTTCTGCGATGAGCTCTGCGAGTCGAAATATAAGTCAGCGCAAAGAAAGCAACAGATAATGTTCATAATATTTATAATAATAATGGGATTGATATTGATTCTGCCGTCGGTCCTGAGGACAAATGGGTAAAGATGCGACACATCGCCTTAGCTCTATTATTATCAATGACAATGGTCCTATTAATCAGCGGCAGCGTTCGTGGTGAGTGCATTGAGATCAGGGATGTCACAATGCATCTGGACAAAGATCGCGCCACCTTTGAACTGAATTATACTCTGGATACCTTCACCCGCCTTTATGTACTCGCTTTGGGATGCCGGCATTTGAAGCCGGACCTGATCTCTTTCCTGGGTGGGTACAAAGATGTAAAGCTCATAAAGGCAGACGAGAATGGTGCGGCTCTTCAGGTTAACGGGGCGGGAAAGAATATCGATGACTTCTACCTATTTTACTCCTGTCCTTTTGGCTCAAAGGATAAACCGCTGAAAAAGGGGATAGAGAAGCTATCCGTGGTATATCCTGAGGGCAAGATTGAGACATTTTACAATGTCTTCTCCACGCAGAATGTCTTTTGTGGGGAGTAAGACAATATTCTATGCAAATACCATTCTGCGGGCTTGTATGACCATCAGATGGCAATATCATCTGATATCGAAGGCTATATCATTGAGAAAAACCGCATGGAAATTGCTTGGAGCTGAAACAGATCATGAAAGGCATCAACGACAAATTTCCCCATCTGCCGGAGAGGATCGCCGGATTAAGAAAGCTGACCTACAACCTATGGTGGAGCTGGCACCCTGAGGGCAGGGAGCTATTTAAGCTCCTGCACAGACAGGGCTGGCATCTGAGCGGTCACAATCCAGTAAAGATGCTCAACCAGATGGATGCGCATATGCTCAAAGTTGCATCAAATGATACTCATTTTCTGAGGCATTATGATTCTGTTATGGCCAGGTTCGAGGGCTATATGGAGCCTGAAACTAGCTGGTTTTGTGCCGGCAGCCGTGAGCCGGAGAGATGCGCTATTGCCTACTTCTCAGCAGAATACGGCCTGCATCATGCCCTTCCTTTTTATGCCGGCGGTCTGGGATTCCTGGCAGGGGACTACCTGAAAGAGTGCAGTGACCTGGGCATCCCTCTGGTAGGATTGGGATTCATGTATCCCCAGGGCTACCTCCGCCAGATGGTCTCTGCAGACGGCTGGCAGATTGGGGCTTGCGAGATGATGGACAGAGAGAATGCGCCCATTCACAAGGTGCTTGACGGGGATGGAAATCCACTCTCGGTCAAGGTTCCGGTCATGGACCCTCCCCTCACACTCGAGGTCTGGATGGTTCAGGTAGGAAGGACCAAGCTCTATCTGATAGATACCTCCAGCGAGGCCAACGAATCGCAGAACCGGATCATCTCCGACCGGCTCTACACCGGCGACCGGGAGATGCGCCTGCGCCAGGAGATTGTCCTGGGAATCGGCGGGGCAAGGGTATTGCAGGCTCTGGGCGAGGATTATTCCGTCCTTCATCTGAACGAGGGCCATCCCGCTTTCGCCGTGCTGGAGAGGATCAGAGAAAAGGTCGAGCAGGGGATGAACTACAGCGAAGCCTCTGAGCTGGTCAGAAATACCACAGTGTTCACCACCCACACCCCGGTTCCAGCGGGGCACGATGCTTTTGCCTATCCGCTTCTGGAAAAGTATCTCTCATCCTATCTTCCAACCCTGGATCTTTCTATGGAGGAGTTCTTGAGACAGGGGCTCAATCCTGACCGGCCTGGTGAGTTCAATATGACCGCCTTCGCTCTTCGCAACTCAGCCTACCGTAATGCTGTGAGCAAGAAGCATGGAGAGGTGAGCAGGAGCATGTGGCAGCCCCTGTGGCCTCATCTTCCTGTGGATGAGGTTCCCATCGATTATGTCACCAATGGGATTCATGTCCCCACCTGGATCGACCGCCGGCTAGGTTATGACATCTTCAGCCGCTATATGGGCAGGACCTGGCTGGAGGAGCATGATGAGAGCCGCATCTGGGAGCTGGTCTGCGAGATTCCGGATGAGATCATCTGGAACCACCATAATGCCATGAAAAACATGCTGATCACCAAGATAAAGGAGCGAGCGCGGAACAAATGGCTGGAAGGTGGTGCCGAACCAGGCCAGATCATGGCCTCTGGAGTGTTGCTGGATCCCGCCGCCCTCACCCTGGGGTTTGCCAGGCGCTTCGCCTCTTATAAGCGACCTACCCTTCTCCTGCAGGATATGGATCGGCTGAGAAGGATTCTCAATGATCCCTGGAGGCCGGTTCAGATCATCTTTGCAGGAAAAGCGCATGGGGACGACCAGCAGAGCAAGATGCTCCTCCAGCAGGTATTCAATGCCGCCAAGGATAGAGTATCCGGTGGCAGGATTGCATTTGTCGAGGACTATGATGAGCTGCTGGCCCAGTATTTGGTGCATGGCGTCGACGTCTGGGTGAACAATCCCATCCCTCCCATGGAGGCGAGCGGAACCAGCGGAATGAAGGCTTCGGTGAATGGCGTTCCCCAGCTATCCGTCCTGGACGGCTGGTGGATTGAAGGGTACAATGGCAAAAACGGCTGGGCATTCTCTGGTGCGGATGATGGGCTACAGAGAGATGCCAAGGACGCAGCCTCTATCTATACTCTTCTGGAGAAGGATATAGTGCCACTGTATTATAATCTGGGCGAGGATGGCATTCCTCATGGCTGGGTGACAGTGATGAAGGAGGCCATCAGGATGAACGGTCCAAACTTCTCTGCCACCCGAATGGCCAAGGAGTATACCGACAAGTTCTATCGCCAGGCCATCGATGCCGCCATGATGGAAAGGCAAAAGAAAGAAAGAGGATTCGTAAAGCAGGATCTTTTCGGAAGGTTCTGATCGAACTCATGCTGATCTCCTGATCTAGCTATCGATCTTTTGGCTAAGGCAGGATCCTGATCCGCTCCCGATCGGAATCGACCTCGATACAGGTCCCGCTCTTCAGCTGAAGGATGTCGGGCGGCACCCTGTCCACAAGAGGGATTCCGCTGATGATGGCGCCGACGGCCACGATTGGCTCAGAGCGAAGGTTGATCATGGCTGCTGGGGCCAGATCTCTTTTCTTTAGCTGATAGATGACATAAGAGCCTACCGTAGATCCCTTTCCTCCGGGGAATATGAGCACCTTGCCGCTGATGCTCTCGCCATATAGCTCGTGGCCCGGATCGACCACCATTCCCGTCCTGGGGTCGACATTCCCCAGAAATGAGATGGCCATTTTCGTTACCAGTGCCGGGCCGCTGGCAAAGCCTGAGGCCACCTTATGGCAGGGAATCTCCCTCACGATCTCTTCCTCCCCAAAGCAACATCGATGCACTCCTCCAGGCTGCCGAAGGTAGCATCCACCCCCCCCAGCCCGGGCAGGTATACCAGGGCCTTGCCGGAATTGACCATCATCTTTTCAAATCCTTCTGTTGCGGGCGAAACCACCATACAGGTATCGCAAAAAACCCTGGCTCCGGATGATTCGATCCTGGCAACCAGATCGGGGCAGGCATCCTTGATCTTCCGGGCGGTGCAGACCCACATCTCTTTTTTCACCTTCTGCCCGGCCAGGAGATCGGCTATCCTCTCCAGCTCTTCTCCAGAGCAGTGAGGGCAACCCAGGGCCACTATATCAGCATCGTCTCCCCCGTGCTCATCATAGACCGCCTCGATCTCTTCCCTCTCGATGCTGATCCTCTCGCATCCATTATAATTTGCAGCAGGATCGGGCGGCTCAGGAGTGACGCCATCCACATAATAAAGGGCCACTGAGCCGCTGGCAGCCATCGCTGCCCCCAGGGCCTTTAGCTCGTCTTTGGTGGGAGAAGAGCGAAGACGGAAGAGGGGAACTCCATCCCCGACCTCTTTGCCAACCAGAAATCCAAGAGCACCATAGTCAGAGCCCTCAAGTTCCGCTTTCGCCTCGATGACATGGCTGGGCTGCCGGTTGTGATCCAGATGGTAGCCATATAAAGCGGTCTTGCCGATCAAGGCAGCAGCCAGGGCAGATGGTCCTCCCTCCCGATTGGTCCGGGCGCCAATAACCGAGTTGGCATAACAGACCGCTGAGGACTCGCTCCAGGCCAGGTGGTCTCCCCGTTCGGCCAGACTATCATAGATCTGATATGGAGTGCAGGTGCAGTCGATGATCACACCCAGCCGGCGGTAAGCCTCTATCGTCTCCTGCTGCTTAGAGGCAAATTCCTCGCTGATTCCCATCTCTTTGTAGCGAAATAGGTCCATCCCGGCAGGATTGAGAATGCTGGGGACGACCACCTGGCCCTCAAGATCGGATATCCATTCCAGGCCAGCGTCCCCGATATTCTTGTAGGAGACCCCGGCGATCTGCACCGATCTCACAGGCACGAGCCTCTCTGCCCCATAAATGTCGCCCAGGGCGACCAGGATCTCCATCATCCGCCGGAGGGTCTCCCCCTGATCTCCCCGGTATATGGCCTCTTCATCGCGAGACAGATACATGCCCAGGACTTCTCCTTTTGGGTATAAATCCTTTCCAATCTAAACCAGGCGGAAGATGGGATGGGTGGCCTCGGGGTAGATCTCCAGATCCCTTACCGCCTCTGCCACCAGAATATCGGCCATGGCCGCTGCCGGAAAGATGACCTCGCCGCTCTCAATGGGCCCATAGAGGAGAAAGTCGCCTCCCATGGCAAGCTGCATGCAGGCTGCAGCGGCATCGCAGCAGCTTCGGTTGCTCTTCATCCTATCCTTGAGCCACTGCCAGGAGCTGACGGCATTATGAATTCCCGAGCCAACAGGCAGTCCGAGGCGTGATTTGGCAACCACCGAGAAGCGCAGAGAAGACCCCGCTCCGCTGCCCATCGGCACCACCCCTGGATCGATGAGAATGTTGCTGATCCCAAGCCTCTTTGCCAGGGGTATCAGTCCCTCGTCTCTCACCAGGCCACCATTCTCCAAGATTCGCATGGCTCCTTCCACCCCCGGCTCGCCGGGATTGTAAGCGAGGATGATGGCGCTGTCAACCTCATTCTCCAGCAATGCCCGGGCCTCGGCATCATCTGTGGCAATGCTTATGCTGTTATATATGGCCTTGTCTGCGTACCCCAATTCCGAGAGCAGCGATAGGGCTAAAGAGCGAGTGCTCCTCTCTGCCGAGTCGACGATAAACGGCCCCGACCAGACCTCTTCCGCAAAATCCAGATACTTTCGCAGGGCGGGAACGGTCCGGGCATAGATATGCAGGACAAAAGGGCAACCGGTCTCACTGGAAAGCTCAGATTGGCGCAGAACTAGCCTCTCCGCTGCGGCCCGATCGAATATACCCCGCTCATCATCCTCCACAATCCTGTGCCCCTGATAGAAGATGGTGCCGCAAAGGACGGTTGGCAGCTCTCCAGGCTGGCCTCCGAACCTTACCCCGGCCACATTCACTATGGTCTGCTCGTTCTTAAACCGGAACATGATCTCATCCCTCGGAAGCAACCAACCATCTGGTCGTGTCCATGCTGACCCCTGCTCCAAATGTCAGATCGCTATCGCCTGATAACATCTCCTGACGGGCCGCCTTTCTCTTGATCACCTGGTAGGGCTCCTCTGGAAAAGGCATTGCGAGGTGATTGTATAGGGAGACTAGCCTTTCAATCTCTTTCATGTCCTCCAGGCCAATCCTGTCTATAAGCTCCACCTGCCGCTGAAAACGCTCGACGGCCTGAACGGAGAGGTTCTGAATGAAGGGTATCGCTCCCTTCGATCCGATTATCCTCCCTTTTTCATCGATTCCATTTTTATGGAGAGCGAGCAGAGTATTTCCTGGCAGATGGCCCTTCGACTCCACTCCGCAGACGATGAGGAATCTTATGTTGCTGTTGCTGATCACATTGGCCACTATCTTTTCCAATCCCAGGTTCTCAGTCTTGCAGGGTCCGGATATGGCTGTACCCCTGGGGTTGAAGACGCTGGCTAAAGTGACCACCGCCACTCCTGCTCTGGGGTCGCCTAACCGATATTCGCCTCGAACCGGCGGCCAGGGATCCAGATACCCCTGATTCGCATAGTCACATTCGATTTTTTTGCATTCCTCAGCCATATGGCCCCCGCAGATCTGATGATGGATTGATCCGCATATCTTTCTGGGTTGACTGATCGGCATATAATTGTTTCTGATTTCCACAAGAGTGTCTCGTACTTTAAATGGCTATGAAAAATTGAAATATCATGATACAGGATAAACATGCGTGATCTGAAATGGAAACTACTTCGCAGGAATTTGGTCATACAAAGAGATGGTGGCACTAAATGGCCTCATACAAGGAAAGAATACTGGAAGTCATAGGGGAGTCTGAGGTGGGCCTGACCACGGTTGATGTGGCCAAAAAGGCAAGGGTCAGCAAGACTACAGTGATTAAGTATCTCTCTGTGCTCAGCTCCGAGGGAGAGGTCGAGTTCGTGGAGGTGGGACCTTCAAAGCTCTGGAGGACGAGAAACACGAGCGCAAGGCATGGGGAAGGGAAGGAAGGGGCGATGAATGCGGAGGCATTTCCCATGATGGACATAGATTTTCATAGCGGCGAGGAAGAGATTGTATATTTCTCATTTCGGGTCAAAACGGAACAGATATGCAAACTGATGAAGCGCGCCAAGAGATGCGGTTGTGAGGCCACAGAGTGTTGATGGAGGATATGTTAATGCAAAGCAATGATCAGCCCTCCATACCTAAGGAGGTCAAAGAATTCTTTCATATCGATAAAGGCCAGACGCTTCTCATCAAAGGCATGCCGGGAACGGGCAAGACCACCCTCGCCCTGGAGATCATGAGCAGCCTGTGCGAGGAGAGAAACGGAATATACATATCCACTCGAGTGGATCCAGCGCGGCTCTATGCCACAAATCCCTGGATCGAGAAGGTTCTCATGCCCAGGAACGTGGTCAATGCCACTCAAACCAAGCTCTTGGGTAGCCTGAATAAGACGAGCAAGGACCTATCCAACTATTATGCGGTCATGGACTTCTTCCGGCTCTTCTTTGAGGAGACGGAGGAGATGGACAATCCCATGATCATCATCGATAGCTGGGACGCAGTCCTCAACTACACCTCCCACTTGATAGGCACCTCTCAGCACAGCTTCGAGCAGAACATCTGCGAGTTTGCCCGTGATCTGGACACTCACCTCGTTTTCGTCTCCGAGTTCGCCGATGTTATGCCCCTGGACTACATCGTCGATGGGGTGGTGACCATGGAGCAGTTCAATCTGCCCGGCCATACCGGAGGGAACATGAGGAACCGCTACGTCCGGCAGATCAAATTGGAAAAGCTGCGCGGGGTCGAGATCAACCAGAAGACCTATACCGTCACATTGCACAATGGCCGGTTCAGGTTTTTTGAGCCCTATCGGGAGCATAATGATGCGCGCATCATGAGCGATGGGGTTAGAGTTCCCGATCCCTCTGAAGACCGGATATCTACCGGCATTCCAGACCTGGATATCGTCACCGGCGGCCTGAAGTACGGCTCGTGCAACGTCCTGGAGATAAATCATGGAGTGGGCAAGAGGTACTACCGGATGCTGACCGCCCTGGCCTCAAATGCCATCAAGAACGGCCGGGGAGTGTTCATCCTGCCCAGCATCGGCTATCAGCTTAGCTCTCGGGACATATTTGTACCCACCAATGTCATCGTCTCCCAACCGGAGGGGGATGACGCAGTGGCCTGGGGAAAGGATCTGCTGGAGAAGTGGGATGCATTGCGAGAAAGGACCGGCCGTCCCATTCTGAACATAATCGGCCTGGACTCCATTGAGTTCTCCTTCGGCTACAAGGAATCGCTGAATCTGACCAACCTGATGATCAGAAACTGGAAGGAGACCAACGACATCAATGTGCTGGTGGTAAAGAGCGGCCAGGAGAGCATGAACATGGCCATTCACACCGCAGACAGCTATTTCCTGGTAAATGAGCTGAACGGAGGGCTCTGCCTCTATGGGGTCATACCCAGGACTGAGCCCTATAATATGATTTTGGAGGACAGGAACAGGATCAGCCTGACGCCCATTGTATAGGTGGGCGGAGCAAGTCCAGTAATAAAAAAAATTATGCCCTGGCCAGCCCTCTGGCCTCGCGGGCTATGCGAGCTGCGGCCTCCTTTCTCATCATCTCCACAAACTCCCTCTGGGTGGAATAGATCAATGCACCCGTTGGGCACGCGGCCACACAGGCAGGAATCTCCAGGCTCTTGCAGCGGTCGCATTTAATCGCCATTCTCACCTCTTTCTTCCGGCCCACCACTCCGTAGGGGCAGATCATGGCGCACATCCAGCAGCCGATACAGTTCTCTTCATTGCGTTCCACCACGCCGCTGAGCGAGTTTTGGATCAGGGCTCCGGTTCGGCAGACGGCAACGCAGGGGGCATCCTCGCAGTGGCGGCATATCATGGGCACATTCCTGCCCTCCGCCTTCTCCACATAGAGCAGGCGGACGGGCACAGGCTTCTCTGTTATCGAGCTGAAAAGGCTCTTGGAGGCCGAGTGCTCAACTGCGCAGGCCATCTCGCAGGATCTGCAGCCCATGCACCTCTCCAGGCGGACGAATATCTCCTTATTCTCTTTCAATTCAATCACCCAGACCCAGCTTCCTGCGCTGGCTATCGATATGCTCAATCATCAGGATTGCCGCTTTCACTGGATCCGGCTCCACGGCAAAGCAGGCTCCGACCACATCCTTCGCCCCTGAGGTTAAGAGTTCGGCCACTGCCTTGCTTCCCAGGACAGGCGGAACAGTTCCCAGGACGGTGAACACACCGGAACTCACGACATATGCACCGATGGATACCGCCTTCTCGCTCATCCATTCCGGAGCGGCCCCTGCAGCTGGCAGGTCGCTTATGTCCACACCCAGGGCATTGGCCAGGGCGGCGGCAGCGACAAGAATGCGGCTGATGTCCACGCAGGACCCCATATGAAGGACCGGGGGCACTCCCAGGGCCTGGCAGACTGCCTTCAGGCCGTCGCCTGCCTTCTCTGCCGCTTCCGGCTGGAGGAGGCCGGCCTTGGCGCAGGCCTGGGCATTGCAGCCTGTGGTGAGGACCAGGACGTCGTTCTTGATCAGTTCCCGGACCATGCTGATATGGCCGAAGTCCTGGGTGATCTTGGGGTTGTTGCAGCCCACCACGGCACCGATGCCCCGGATGCTGCCGCTCTTGATGGCGTCTATTAGCGGGTTCAGGCTGCCTCCAAGAGCAGAGACTATTGCCTCAACCGAGAATCCGGCCATGCATCTGGTCTTGATATCGGGGATCTGGACCCGGGAACGATCGCGGTTGCGGAAGTTTTTCACCGCCGTACGCACGATTTCCCTGGCCGTCTCCCCAGCAGTACCCTCATGGAACTCCATGTGGGTCGCGCCGGGGAACTTGGCTTTGGGCGAGGTGGATATCAATTTGGTATGGAAGCAGCCGGCCATTGTGCCCAGGGCGGGCATGATGCACTGCACATCCACCACCATCGCCTCGACTGCGCCGGTGGCAACAATCAGCTCCTGGCTCAGGAAGTTGCCTGCTATTGGGACACCCTGGCGCATCAGGGCCTCGTTTGCTGTGCAGCATATCCCGGCCAGGTTGATTCCCTTTGCCCCCTCGTTGCGCGCCAGGTCGATCATCTCCGGATCTGATGCTGCGGCAACTATCATCTCCGAGAGGAGGGGCTCGTGGCCGTGGATGATGATGTTCACCTTCTCCGGCTCCAGGACACCCATGTTGGCCTCGGAGAATATCGGTTGAGGGGTGCCGAAGATGACATCCTGCAGCTCAGTGGCGATCATTGAGCCTCCCCAGCCGTCAGAGATGCTGGTCCTGAGGCCATGCAGTATGAGGTTCACATAATCGTTGTCCACGCCGATATGAGTTCGATGCATGCATTCCACTATCTCCCTGTCCACGCCCCGGGGGTCGATTCCCAGCTTCTTCCACAGCTCGAGCCTTTGGGGCGGAACCCGGCGGGTGAACTGGATGGGGCCGTCCTGCTTGCCGAACTCATTCATTATCGCTTCTGCCAGCAAGGCCGGTGTATCCACTCCGTACTCTCTCATCAGCCGGCCGAGCTTCTCCTGGTCCTTGATGCCATAGGAGGGGGCTTTGCCCTCCACTATACGCTTGAAGGCATGGGCTACATCCCTCCCGTGGTCGGAGTGGGCCGCTGCCCCGGCGGCAATGCTTCTCAGGAGGTTTCGCGCCACGATTATGTCTGCCGTGGCCCCGCAGACGCCCGCGCTTGCTCCCTCCCCAAATGGATCAATTCGGCATGGTCCCATGCTGCAATTTCTGCAACATATGCCCAGCTCGCCAAAACCACATTGAGGCTGCTGTTTTTCCAGTCTATCCCAGGCCGTCTCCAGGCCAGATTTTTCGCAGGCGCGCAGCATCTCCTGGCAGGCGGGGTCCGTTGATTTGCTGCGAATATCATTGGTCATTATCGATCCCTCTATGGTGAGCACAAATAGCGAGGAAATCGCCATTTTACTATTTAATCATGGTGTATTGGTCGGAGAGAATTTGCTGAAACAGCGAGGAGCCAATTTATTCACTCTCATAGCCTTGCCACAGCGGACTTCCATATCTTTCCCCTTTCAAACACCCAGCACCAGCCGGAGGGTATTTCGCACCGCCGGCGCCAGGCCCAGGGTGATCAGGGCCAGCTTAGTGAGGTTTCTCAGGGATCGGTCCTCAATCGCCTTATCGATCATAAAAAGGGCGGGCAGGAGCACCAGCAGCTTAAGAGGAAACATTACCGCTGCCGTTCCCCCAAGATCGATCAGGAAGGTGGGGACAACGTGCTTTTCGTAGTAGCCAAACCGGTCCACTCCCAGGTAGGTAGAGCTGGCATCGAGCATATGGGCATAGATGATCATCCGGTTGAACCTGTCATCTAAAAAGGAGAAGGCAGGCAGAGCCCGGCGGCAGAGGAACAATCCACCCGCCAGGGCGGAGCCGAGCAGAAATACTGCCCCTGCAACCCAGCCGTTTTCAATCCCCACTCTGCTCAGAAGTATGAGGTTTAGCAGGGTCCAGACAAGCCCTATGGCGGCATAGCTGCGATGGAACTCTTCCCCCAGAAGCCTTCTGGTGATGATCAGAGATCCGGCAGTAACCAGGAAGACCAGGAAGAAGATGATGGGGGTGATCAAAAGATAGCTCCAGGGCGGCTCAAGCAGCTGGGCATCCTCGATCACCCTTAAGCTCGAGCCTGCCAGAATGTAGGGTAGAGTGGATAAGACCAGCCGCTCATCGATCGCCAGACGGTAGTGGCGAAAGAGCTTCACCAGCCCCAGTATCGCCAGGCCCAGTACCACCGCCCAGGTGATCGTGTCCA
>DAIO01000158.1:0-7191 GCA_002498745.1 Methanosaeta sp. UBA533
AAAAAGCTCCTCCGGCCGCGGGGCAACTTCGTGGTCAAAGTGTTTCAGGGAGATATGTTCATAGATTTTCTCAATGATGTCAGACGGGAGTTTGCCGTTGTTCATGCCCATTCGCCTGCGGCCTCAAGAAAGGAGAGCGCAGAGACCTATGTAGTGGGAAAGAAGCTCCTTTCTGCCCCGGTCCGCAAAGGGGACATGCTCAATGTTCGGATAGAATCTGTGGGCAAATCTGGAGACGGCGTGGCCATGGTGGAGGGCTTCGCGATCATCGTCCGAGGATCGAAGCTGAAAGAAGAGCTTCAAGTTAAGGTGGATGCCGTTTTGACCAACTTCGCCTTTGCCGAAATCGTAGAGAGAAAGAGTTAATAACCTGCCCAAGAAAAGTGAACGGAGGGGCTAGACCATGGAAGACGATGCAGTGATTTTCATTGGAGACAAACCAGTCATGAACTACGTCCTGGCAGTTATGACCCAGTTTAACAAGCCTATTGCCAGTGTGATATTGAAAGCAAGAGGGCGTGCCATCTCCCGCGCTGTGGATACGGCAGAGATAACAAGAAACAGGTTCATGCCCAATCTCACAGTCAAGAACATAATCATCGGCACGGAATCCATTCCCAACGAGGAAGGAAAGATGGTGAATGTCTCTTCGATGGAGATAATCCTCACAAAACAGGAATCATGAGATCGTATCGATTTTTTATCCGGCGATCCTCTCCTATCTTTTCTCCAGCTTCTTTTTCCTGGCAGAAAATAATTTAAATGCCCGAGACACAACGGATGCGTGTGACAGTATTCAGAGCTTATGATGTCAGAGGTGTCTACGGCACCGATCTCACAGAGCAGTTGGTGAAGAGAGTTGGTGAATCCTTTGGATCTTATGCTGAAGGTGGTTCAGTCTCCCTGGGAAGAGATACCCGGATCAGCGGCCCAAGCCTCCAGAAGGCTTTCCTGGATGGAGTGCTGAGCACAGGCTGCCAGGTTAACAGCTTTGGCATCATCCCCATTGCCATTATCAGCTTTATCACCTGGAAAGAGGAGCTCAAGGCCGCAGCCTACATATCCGCTTCTCACAATCCGCCGGAGTACAACGGCGTGCGCTTCAGAACCTGTGACGGTTACGGCCTGCTCTATCAGAAGTCCTCCATAATGAAGTACTACCGGGAAGGAGGCTTTCTTGCTGGCCAGGGGGTCAAGACCGATCGCGATACAGGGGAGGCGATCGAGAGATACAGGGAGTATGTGGAAGGGAAGCTGAACCTCAAGCGTCCCCTCAAGCTGGTCTTAGACATGGGGAATGGTGCTGCCTGCACAATGGGCTCCTTCTACCAGCGGATGGGCTTAGATCCTTTGATTTTGAACGGAACCACGGACGGCCTGTTTCCCGGTCGAGATCCCGCTCCCAATGAGGAATCTTTGCGCCCCGCCTGCCAGATGGTAAAGAAAAATGAGGCCGACTTCGGCGTGGGATTTGATCCGGATGCTGACAGGGGAATCGTCATCGATGACAAAGGAACTGTCCTGCCCCCGGAGAAGGTGGCGATCATCATCACCCGGGCAAGGTACAAGCCCGGTGACCTGGTCATCTCAGGTTTTGATTGTTCAATGATCCTGGAGCGAGAGCTGGAAAAGGACGGGATAAAGGTTCTGCGAGAGAGGGTGGGCGATGTCTTCGTGGCCAACCGGGTGAAAAACTCAAAAGCGGTTCTGGGCGTAGAACGAAGCGGCCACTTCTTCCTGCCCGAGTTCCAGTACTCGGATGATCCCTTCGCCATGAGCCTCGCCCTGGCTGAGATCGTGTCCAGTGGAGAGAAGCTCTCAGATCTGGCGGGCATGATCCCTGATTATCCCTATAAACAGATGAGCATCCACCTCAATGAAGACCCGGCAGCGGTTATGCTCCGCCTGGCCGATTCATTGGCTTCCCTTGAGCCGGACACAACAGATGGCTTGAAGATCACCACCGAAAGCTACAGCGTCCTCATCAGGCCGAGCAATACTGAGCCCATCATCCGGCTGTATATCGAGACCACAAAAGGGGATATGAAAGAGCTGGAGGAGCAATACAAAAAAATCATCCACCAGGCGATGAAAGCCTGAAAAAATTTCGCCAGAGCTGATTCAAGCGTGAGCCATAAAGACATCTGCATTCTCATACCGACCCTCAACGAAGAGAAGTCCATCCAGCCCGTCATCCGCGAATTCCAGGAGCTGGGCTATGATAACATCCTGGTCGTGGACGGCCATAGCACCGACAAGACCGTGGAGAAAGCCAGAGCATCCGGTGCAAAAATATTCATTCAGTCGGGATCGGGCAAAGGCCAGGCTCTAAAGGAGGTCTTCGGCCATATAAAGGAGAGGTACATCCTCTTGATCGACGGGGACGGCACCTACCTTCCCCACGATGCTGCCAGGATCCTGGAGCCTATCTTAGAGGGACAGGCAGATCACGTGGTGGGAAACAGGCTGGAGAACATTCAGGGAGGAGCCATTAAAAGGCTGAATATGTTCGGCAATAAGATGATCAACCGCTTCTTTGCGGCAATCTACGGGATTTCTCTCCACGATATCCTATCCGGCTACAGGGCCTTCACCACTGAAGGAATAAGGATGCTCGATCTATCCATGCCCGGCTTTGAGATCGAGTCGGAGATGACCATAGAGAGCGTAAAGAAAGGCCTGAGGATAATCGAGGTGCCCATAACCTACCAGCCCCGGTCCGCCGGCACCAAGACAAAGCTGCACCCATTCCGGGACGGCCTGAAGATCATCCTCACCATCTTCCGCATGGCCAAGACTGAGAACCCCATGTTCTACTTCGGCCTGATGGGCTCATTCGTGGGATTGCTCGGCTTTCTGGTAGGGGTCTATGTGGCCAGAGACTGGCTATTGTGGAGAATAGAGCATATTCCCTTAACCATACTGACGGCAATTCTGATCATCGTCGGCATCCAATTATTCATGATCGGCATGCAGGGAGATATGATGGCCTCCATGCACCGGGAGATGATGAGAGAGCTGTACCGAAAAAAAAGATAGGGCGTTCCGCTAAATGCTCTTTTAGCGGAACTCGAGCTTGGCCTCGCTCTTCGCCTCGAAGAGATATGCCCTTCCCGGCTCGAGGGTCTCGTTCTCTCCTAGATTGGTCCAGTCCCCGCCTTCATGCTTCCAGACGAATGCCGAGACCAGGCCCTTCTCCACCGCCTCCGGGTACCTGTACCTCTTATGCTCGGCATTGATGGTGATGTTAGCCAGATCAACGGTTTTATTCACCGGCAGTCCGATCATATTCCATCCCACATGCAGGTCTAGCCGGTAGGGGAGGTCGACCGGCTTTCCCGGTATCTCCATTGTGAAGTTCCCGGTGCTGTCTATGAGATATCCCTCACCCGCTTTGAATTGAGTCACATTGAGCTTGCCCGCCTCTTTCATGCCGAAATTCCATCCATCTTCGGCAATGGTGAAAATGCTCCTGTAGGGTTTGTTCTTCAGGTATCTCTCCGCAGATGCATCCCGCGGATTCAGATAGATGGACACAGCATTCCAGCCGGCAGTGACATTTATCCTCTGAACCTGACCGGGTATCAGCTCGTACTCGACGATAAAGCTCCTCTTCTCACCAAGCCTCGGCCTGATGATGGGCCACATCACCCTCTTCTCCAAGCCCCGAGAATACTCATCATGCCAGAGGGAAAGCCCCCCCTCCTTGACCACGATCTTCTCTGCGTCCTCGGGCAAGAGCACCTCACCTATGATGGCGGGAGTGGCGTCGAGGCTGAGAAGTCCGCTGGAGCTCTTCGATTCAATCCAGTATACCCAATCGGTAGCGCTCTCGTTAAGCGGAATCACTGCCACATTTAAATTCGTCTGATTCAGATATGTGTCGTTCTCCGCCGAGAGAACGGTGGCATAAGGAAGTGAAGGAGATTTTGGCAAAGCAGGCTTGAAGCTCGGATCGCCCAGGATGACGTTCATGTAAGAGGTCTGGTTGAGCATCTCATGAACGGAGATATCCCAGTCAGGCAGAACCTCATCGTAATCTGAGTTCGGCTTTAGGCTTTCAGTGCCTCTTGACTTCAGCCGGAAGAGGTTGTCCGCATCCAGCTGAGCTTGACCCACTGTGGAATTCCTGAAGACCAGGGACTGATAGAAGCTCTTGTAGTAGTCGTCTGAGAGAAAGATATAGGATAGGGCAGAGCCTCCAATGTAGTTTACCGCTCCCGCCCTTATGAATGCCAGAGCTATGGAATCCTCCAGGTTCCCGGGGACATACATCCTCGTGCCGGTCATATTCAGATAGTATCCCTTCAGGTTGGTGGTCACACAGGCTGAAGCAGTGGTTGTCTGAGGAGGCAAAGTCAGCTCTTTTACCTGCGACCCCGTAAGAGCTGAATCCGTCATTGACCAGGTAGACAGCCCCCATGAATCCTCACTTCCGTGATGGTCGAAATGAGCGATATTCAGGCCGTTGTTCAATTGCGATATCGTCTGCTGATAAGTAGCCTCTTCATGACGCAGATCCTTAACCATAAGACCTGCCTCCTCCAGATATTCCCTTATGCGTATTCCCACCGGAGCCTGAGGAAATGAGAGAGCGGGAGAGGATACAACCAGCCCATTATTCTTCCAGCTTCCAAATAGCTGGTCATAAGCCATTGTGCGGGCCATGAGCTGAGAGGCATCGTAAACCGATAGCCCCATGATCCTTCCCACAGCCACCGTGCTGTAGTTGTTCAAATCCGGCTTGATCTGATAGTCTCTGTAGACCTCATACTCCATAACCTCCGACAGCCTCTGGATGAGCCCGGTGGATATGAAAGGAATGGAGCCGGGATCGCCCACCACCATGAGATACTCCGGATCCAGGTTAAGCTCCGCTACCTTTTGATTAAGCGTCTCCTCCACCACCAGAGGATCGATCTTTTGGGGATCACAGGCCACATCAATCAACACGGCTTTATGAGACGATGCCGCCCCCGCCGCCACCATAGAGAGCCTGGGGACCTTGGTATGGCTGAATGCTGTGATGTTCAAGACCTTGATATTGGAGCGAACCTCGATGGTGTAGTTTCCAGTCCGGGCCTCATCCGTCTCGATATTGAAGAGCCAGTTGCCTGGAGTCTGAAGAGACACTCTCACATCATAAAGCCCATCCCGGGTTATGTTTGTCAGCTTCAGGCGGCCAGATCTCTCGTCCGGGCTGTAAAGGTTTAAAGCGAGATAACTGCTGTTCCTCTCAATGTTCCAGGAGATATTGGTGCTGCCTGAGTAGATCCATTTGGGATAGGTTAGATTGATTATAGGCGGATCGTCCACATTTCTGAGAGTATGGTTGTAAGAGAAACCTTCATAGGCAGCAGTAGCTCCAGTGTCCAGGCGCTGCGACCAGCCGGCATCCATGGGATATAGCAGCTCTACCTCAACATTCAGGCTGGCGGATTCTCCAGGATCGAGCCGGCCGAAATCCCAGCGGATCAGAGATCCATTAAGAAAAGCAGAGGTCTCTGTAACCGGCTTTCTGCTGTAGGGGTCGGTCACATTGACCTCCCCGTATGCGGTGCTCGCCAGCCTTATGAGCCGCCCCATGGGAAATATATCTCTTAGCTGTACCCCTTTGAGCACCTCCTCTCCAGTATTGGTGAGGGTAAAATTGAGCCGGACCACTTCTCCATCTTCCTCTGCAGGAACCTGGTCAGGGGACAGCTCCGTTCTCACCAGCAGATCTCCAACCAACGAACGCTCAACCGCCTTGCTCGACGCCGGCGGCAGGAGGGATAGATCATGGGAGTTGGTCAAGACAACCATTGATGGACTCTCGTTCCTTCTTTCCATCTCCTCGACCAGCAGATCACTGCTGCCCTCGATAAGGGTGATATTCATCTGGCTCAGGTTTTGTCTCACTCTCTCCCCTGTCGGGCCTGCCAAGATCGCATCCTTTGCCCCCAGCCGGACGAGAGCCGATCGGGTCTCCTCCGGCAACGCCTCATCCACAAACAACAGCGGCCAGTTCAAATAAGATGCAATGGTCGCCGCCTGAAGAGCAGCAGTATAGTTCTCACCCACAATTACTGCTCCTGGAGAGCTCGCCCAGCGACGACTTATCTGCTCACTCAGATCAAAGCTGTTGTTGACCCTTATGTTCGAGTCGCTCCTCCAGGAGATATTTCCCACGGCAAGAACCTCTCCATTAAGCTGCTGCAGCAGCCAACTGGCTGCCGAGGAGGGGGGCTCAAGCTCAGACCAGAGGGGTGTATGGACCACATCGTACTCGAAGACGACTCCCGAGGCACCTGATCCCACCAGATCCTCAATATAGCTTACAGCTCCCTTCACATTCTGGGTGGAGAGGACATAGCCAACATAATCATCATTAAGGCGAACATAAACGGGATTCGTGCTCTCTCTGCTGGCCAGCTTGACGTCCTGGGGAGAGACGGGAGATATCAATGCAAAGTCTGCCACCTCGGTCATCCGGGCAAAGTTGTATCCCTTGCTTCGGTCAAATGGGCTGTCCAGTGCCACGCCGAGCAGCACAGGGCCCAGGTCAGATGTGATGTTCCGGGCATCCATAACGATATCCATGAGCTGGTCCTGCTTCCATTCAGCCCACCTCTCCCGGTTGTAGCTATTGGCATTGACCTTACTGATATCTATTCCCGTGTCCTGATAGAACTTCTCTTTGCATACATCGCAGTAGCAGTGATTCTCATCCTGGAATCCGAACCGATATAGGACAACTCCATCGACTTGATAGTCATCGATCAGCATCTCAATCTGGTTATAAAGACGGTCTTTTACCTCTGGATTCACCGGGCAGTAATAGCTGCTGTTTCCCCCGATCTCTGGATTTGGCTCCTGCAGCATAGAGCGATCGATGGTGGACTGATCCGGCTCTGTTGTGGCGAGGCCAACCTCGGCCATCAATGCCATCTCGTTACTGTCCAGACCTTCCAGCGCTTCCGATGAAGCCTGGGATACAGGAATCTCTAAAGTGACGGCAACATAAGCTTTGATTCCGTCCTTTTGAGCTGCCTTCACCAGCGCACCGACCTTCTCGCCGGAACCATGTATGGTTATAGCGCTGATGTTTGCCCCTTTGAAGGTATCCAGGATTGCCGAAGCACCGTATCGCTCCAGATCGCTCTCTTCGATCCAGCCATTTCTCTCTCCAGCATGCACCTCTTTGGGGAG
>DAIO01000158.1:7214-14527 GCA_002498745.1 Methanosaeta sp. UBA533
ACAGATGCATGCCAGTCGTCTGCTCCCACCAGGATGATATCCTCGACCTCGCCTTTCACTCCTCTCGCCAGTGGTTCATCTGCGGCGGACAGCAGAGTGGCGGACAGTGTTGCCATAAATAATAATAAATAAAAACGCTTCAAGCGCTCACCTCCTCTAATAAGACACCCGCTTCCCTAAGTGCCTCTGTATAATCCTCTTCCACTCTGCCCACGACCATCGCCCGAGAGAGGGTTGTATTGCGTCTGGTCATCTCCTCAATAGCTTCTATGGAGGCACCAGTGACGTTGCCTTTGCATACCACCATCGGTAATCCCTCGTTCATCGCTATCTTATAGGCTCTGAATATGTCTGCCTCCCTGGGAGTGGTCAAGACAACGTTGGATGTGCCATTATCCCAGATCAGTTTCGTGAACAGCCAGCTCTCTTCAAAGAGGCTATCGCTTTGAATGCGCTTGAGTTCAACATCTTTCAGTTTCTTCTCAACATGAGAGGGTATCACAGAATCGTTGCCCAGGATCACGATTTCTAGATAGCTCTGCAGCCTCTGCAGGTAATCATCGGAGATATCGTCTGCTGGCACCATGAATATTGATGGGCTCCTATTGCCAAATAAGGCCAGGGTCCCGATAGTGCCATAGATGATGTCATCCCCGGTGAGCACCGCCAATCCCTCTGGAGGCGTAGCCACGATAGTGGCGGTCTCCTCAGGCATGGGAATGCCATGGGAATCCAAAAGCTGGAAGGTAAGCGGATACTCGCCCGCTTTTGATGCCAGGAAGGTGAAGTTAGCCAACCCAGGCTCCTCTGGTGTGACCGTTACCATTTGTGACAGGGGGATGACTATAAGCTCATCCGGAGAATGCATCGAGATCCATATGTCCTCCTTGACGTCCAGAATTACCTTGAATTTGCCCTCATAGCTCTTGTTGGTGGCGATCTTCTCCGGGACCAGGATATCAGTATCGTAGCCTCTGACCACCATTCCGAACTCGACCTCTGCCTGGATTGAGGAGTTCATGGACCGGTTGCCCAGGGATGTGGCAGTGATGGTGACATTCTCCCGAGATCCGGGCTTGTCAGTCTGTATCTGCAGCTTGATCTCATGGGTTGCCCCGGGATTCAGGGGCAGGTCATAGGGCATGCTCATGGGCTCTTCATCGTCCATCAGTACGACGCTCCAGCCCTCGGGCATAGCTCCCGCGTCAATCGAGGCGATATCTCTGAATGAACCCAGATTCTTGACTGCCAGATTGAACTGGGCAATATCTTTAGCGCTTGCCCGGAGATAGGCTGATTTGGCATCATCCACGGTCATGGCAATGCCGTAGCTCTCCTGCACAACGACATTAACATGAAAGTCTATTCGCACCGGAATGGAGGGAGGAGCGCTCTCCATCAAGTATACAAATCCGGTGTAGACACCAGGCTCAGTCTCCGGGGGTATACCGATATAGATCTTGATCTCCGCCTCCTCTCCAGGAGAAAGAGGCTTATCATCTGGAACGTCGATAAAGATAAAATCCCTGGCATTTCCGATCATTTCGGTTTTAGCGATATTGAAGATGGTTGAGTCCCCATTATTCATCACCTCAAGAATCCTCTCATCTCCATCCCCTGGATGAAGAACGATGTCAAATCTTTCCTTATCTGGTGCCAGCTGGGCGGCGCCGGCGCCGATCAGCAGGAACAGTATTATAATCGGGTATATCAGCCTCATCTTGCCCCACTTGTCATATACTGGATCTTTGCACAGTGAATTATCACATCTGCTCGCTTTAAATCCTTTGCCCAGAGGATTGCAGGAATTCATTTGATTGGTCTTTCTGGACAGACTGGTTTATATCTGTTATGTGTGAGAACAGATCTGGTGTGTTTCTTTGGACCGTGAGAAAGAAATCCTCGTGGCCACGCCCTTTAAGAAGCGGGGCAAGAAAAGCCTGAAGATCAGCGATTTCATATTTGCCCTCTCTTTAGACCTGAAATGGGGATCTCCAGAGAAGGTACGCGCTCTGCTCAGAGAAGCGGAAGCTGAGGGGATGGTGAAGATGGATGGAGAGATAGTGTCAGCGGCGTTTGATATCGATGCGGTGGATGTACCCCTGGGATTTAAACCCTCGACGGAAGAGGCCATACTTGACCAGGGAATTAGGCTGATCACCTCCCAGACGGGCATGAGCAGAAAGGAGGTCATAGCCCTCGCTAATGATAAGCAGGATTCGCTGAATAAGCTGGTGGAGATGGATGCAGTGGTCCTCCTGCTAGCGAGAGAGATGGGGCTAGATGTTCATGATCTGGCAGCAAAGGCCTATGAGAATCTCCTTGCCCGCGCCCGGGAAGTTCAGCAGAGCTGAAGAGAGGCGGAATCGGAAAAAAGGAGGGACGATATGGCGAGAATAGCGCTCTATGAGCTGTTGGGAATTACCAAGGAGCGGGCCGATGAAATCGCCAGGAAGGTGAGAGACTCCTTTGCGCAATCGGATACTCCCGAGGAATGGATTGGAAGGCTGATAGAGGAGTCTGGAGTGGACAGGAGTAATGCGGATATCTTTGCCTGCGGGTGGTTTGCCGGAAAGTACGCCGGAGTATCAGAGGTCTTTAATGTGGTGGAAAAAGAGATGGACAGCATGGAGAAGGGTAAAGCAGAAAAAAGAGGGCTGGAGAGCCGGCATCCTGGACAGAATGGATATGCTTAATGCAATCAGTAATCGTAACCTTAATCTTCCATGGGAGCGGTCTTGGGAATTATGACTCCTCGAGTCCTCTTTGCCACCGCTTACCGAAATAGCTCTGAGCCATACGACTACATCGGGGCCAACACCCGATCGTGGTTCAGATTTTACTGGCCGCGCATTCAATCCTTCGGCCTGAGGTTCCTGAAGCAGAACATTCCGGAGATTGAGATACTGGAGTTCCCCACCTGGGATGAATATGACAAGAAGCTCCAAGAGGGCTGGGATGTTGTTGGCCTCTCCTTTTACCTTAGCGAGACCCACGAAGCAGTAGAGATGGCAGAGGCGGCACGCAGTGCGGGCGCAGGAGAGGTATGGGCAGGAAACTATGGAGCCCTAACCACCGCCGTGCAGGACAGGTTCGACAAGGTCTTTGTGGGATATGCGGAGCATCAGCTGGCGCCCTATTTCGGCAGGCAGATAAAGGATGTCATCCATCCGCCGCTTATCGAGTATCTGAATACGCCCTTCAATATCAAAGTGAACATCTATGGGGTCCTTTTCACTACCCGAGGCTGCCCAGTGGGATGCAATTTCTGCCAGACTCCGGTTTTCTGCAATAAACCCAATATAATCTCCCTGGAGAGCATCGAGAGGGTCCTTGCCTACTACAAAAAAATGGGCATAAATGTGGTGATAATCGAGGATGAGAACTTCGGCTGCAACCGCCGCCATGCGGATGAGGTTGTGAAGCTCCTGGACAAGTATGAGATGGTCTGGGGGTGCATGGCCCGGGCCGATTATCTGAGAAAGAAGATCGATGATTGGGCTGATGCCCGGAAGAAGAACGGCAAACAGATATCCGGCTTTGGCGGGGCGGCTATCGGCATAGAGAACCTGCATCAAGAGCGTCTGGACGAAATCAAGAAGAAGGAAGGCACCGAGGATATTCTGGAGACGCTGAGAATGCTGCAGGCTCGAGGCCTGGGGACGGTGGGCTACTATATGATCGGCTTTGAGGAGGACACAAAGGAGTCGCTGAAGGTGGACATAAAGAAGCTTGCTGCCCTCAAGCTGGACATAACCCAGATATGCGTCATTACTCCATTGCCCCAGACCCCATTGTGGAAAGAGATCGAGGAGAAGTATGGCATATTCGACCAAGACTATCATCACTATGATGGAAAGCATCTGGTCTGGAACCATCCCCAAATCAAACCGGATGAGATGCTGGAGATCTTAGACCGGTCGCTCCGCCAGGTCCATTCCTGGTATGTGCCCCTGCGCATCTCTGGAAGAGTCTGGCACAATGCTTATCGCTATGGAGGATGGGAAGGGCTAAAAGAGGTTGCTGGTTACATCTCCCGGGCAAACAAGTTCGACTGGAATCAGGGGCCCAGGTTCCTTCCATTGCCGGAAGATAAGGGATCATCCGCATGAATGTATGCATAAACGAAGGTTCTGGATGAAGATACTCCTCCTATCCTCCCCTGTGGTTCAGCTGGACTTCGACCGCATAGCCCGCCTGCCCAATCTGGGGCTGGCCAGCCTGGCGGCGCATGTGGATGATCTGTGCACCGTTCATGTGGCAGATATTCACGGCCTGAAAGGTTACCGGGAATATGTGAAAAAAATTGTCCAGGGATATGATCTCGTCGGCCTGACTGCTATGAGCTTCCAGTATCAAGAGGCATTAGCTCTGGCCAGGATCGCCAAAGAGGCAGGGGCTCAGACGGTCTTTGGCGGCTATCATCCCACTCTCGCGGCAGAGGAAATCGGCCAGAGCGATGACAGCCAGCTCATCGACTATATCGTGCGGGGTGAAGGCGAGGCCACCTTCCGGGAGCTGACAGAGTCCCTGCTGGCAGGAAGAGAGTTCAAGGGGATCTCGGGCCTCTCCTATCATGATCCGGGCAGCTATAGAATGATTCACAATCCGGCCAGGCCTCTCTTGGATGTATCGGATATCAAGATGCCAAACCGGGATGCCCGCCTGATCTCCAAGGGCTTCTACAGCTTTGATGTGCCCATCGACTCGGTGGAGACCAGCCGCGGATGCACTCAGGGCTGCAAGTTCTGTTCCATCAATCTCATGTACGGCCGCCATTTTCGCACCTTCCCCATTGAGAGGGTAGTCGAGGATATCCGGGATGCAGAGGAGCATGGTGCCGGCTCGATTTTTTTCCCGGACGACAATATCACCCTGAACCCCAAGAGGCTGGAGAGGCTCTGCCAGGCGATAATCGATGCCGGGCTCACCCACCTCCGTTACAAGACCCAGGCTTCCGCTTCCGGCATTGCCTCGAGCAAGAGGCTGGTGGACAAGATGGGGGAGGCGGGGTTTGATGGCGTCTTTTTGGGGGTGGAGAGCATCAATAAGAGGAATCTGGAGTTCTTGGGCAAGGGCAAGATGTCCAATGATGCCGAGATTGCGGTGCAGTATCTGCATGATAACAACATCATCGTCTCCACCGGCCTGATCGGCGGCAACCCGGATGACGATGAGGATGATCTGTGGCAGAACTTCCACCTCGCTCGCAGGCTCAAAGTGGACTTTCCCATATTTTATATCTCCACTCCCTATCCCAAAACCGAGATGAGGGCGGAGCTGGAGGAGATGGGCCTTGTGACCAGGAACGACTTCAACAAATACGATGGCATGCATGCCAACCTGAAGACGAAGCACCTCTCAGACGAAGAGGTGCAGTACATCACCTGGGAGATGAATGCCCGCTACTATGACCTGGACTGGATCAGGTATAATAAGGTCAAGAAGCTCTACTCGCGCTGGTTTGCCCGCGAGATCAAGAGGCTGGTTCCCTTTTATGCCAAAAGAAAGCTGGACCTGGCCACTGGGAGGAAGACGCCCCGTGATTTCTTCAGGGAAGATTTGGAGAGCGGGGAGCTGTGCAAAGGAGTGGTTTAAGGGTAGGCTTAATTTTAGGGGCCTGAGTGCTTTGGCTGTGCTGAAGTGGAAAATCATGGCGCATCTGGATATTTCAATGCTGGAAACCTGGCTGTGAGATGCAGCCTGCGCCATCCGGGGGGCGACGGACGCGCCTAAGTTCAAGGACTTCATCCTGCCTTTGGTCTTCTTCAAGCGCCTCTCCGACGTCTTCGAGGATGAGTTTGCCGCTCACGTCAAGGAATACGGGGATGAAGATCTTGCCAGGACTATTACANNTTCTGCCTCACGGGCTGAAATCCAATTTTTCCCAGGGCTTTGATAACCTTATCTGCGCTAACCGGTTTCAACCTCAACTACTTGCACCCCAATGAAGCTGCCCATTTCACTCGCATCCTCTTCTTCCAGACATAGCAAAATGGCCTCCTTAATTCGGCTCATCAGTTCATCCAGGCTCTTTGCCTGAGAATGGCAGCCCGGAAGCTCCGGAACAGTGGCAACATAGTAGCCATCCTCATCCAGTCTTACTACTACATCGAACCTCATCAAAAACACCCGCTCATTACTATGAATTTTCTCTTGATACATTTAGCTTCTGCATGATTCAAGAATGCTGCCCAAGATGTTAACAGCCTGCCTTTACCATGAGCTTTTCCATTCCATGACAGAGGAGCTGATGACCGGCAGGCAGCGGGTGGGGAGTGGGAGCTGGCGAAGCTTAGAGCTTCAATAAGGTAGCTTACTTTTTGCCCGCCTGGCGCATATTTATCTAATTATAAAACTATGAGGGCTTGTTCTGAAATCCACCAGCACCACAGGATGCGGTCCTGCCAGATTCGGACTGGCCAAGATGCACAGAGCAATAGCCTTTGAGCCTTATTCAGATTAGCCGCAATCCAAGCCTCATGCCACCAGTCGACCTCTGCCGCCAATAGTATCCAAGCCTCCCCGGCGCTGAGGGGGCCAGGGCACTTCCGCGCGTTTAACCGCGCGCGTCGCCCACTAAAAAAACAGATTCAAGGATTAATATTAACCTCAATATATCAAGGACAATCGACAGCCCACATGTATTTCCTGGCTCTGATAGTCGCCGGCCTCTATCACGCGCAACAACCGCGCGCTGCGCCCCACTGAAAAGAGGCATAAGAAGCCACAGCGCAATCAAATAGAATCCATAGTGATCGCTACCGGAGAGACGATCGAAAAATGTCGGGACGATCTCATTGAAGTAATTGAAGAGTGGGTTGCCATTCGCCTGCAAAGAGGCTTTGCTATTCCAGCCATCGATGGTCATACGATAGACGTCTCTGGGGAGCCGATGGCTATTGTGTAAATTGATTCCCGTTCCTTACCGCGTCCTCATAAAAAAGCTCAAAAATCTGGGCCTTAGAATGGCTTTCCACTTAGTGAAAATTGCAGGTCACAATCGACTGGGCCAATCTTTTGGGTGAGTTCTCCGGGGCCATGCTGGGAGGATGATGACGGGCAGGCTGCGGGCGGTGGCGCTGGTGGAGGCATAGGAGGCTAGCGGTCAGCTGGCCCGCCAGCGACATATTTGTCTAATTATAATATTTGGGGGCTTCGCCCACACTCTTGTTTCCAGTAATCCTCTATTGCAGGTGCCCACCCCGGCGTTGATGGAGCCTCATTGGCCGCGGTACGCACCCTGCGGCGTCCACAAAAAAAACAGCTATTGGGCTGAAGCGGCAAAATCTGCTGTGTCGCCTAATTGTATA
>DAIO01000010.1:0-8458 GCA_002498745.1 Methanosaeta sp. UBA533
CTTCATCTGGGGCATTGAGGCTGAGGTAGAGCTGGGTTGGTCTTAGCTCCGCCAAAACCTCGGGATGGGTGGCATTGCTGACCAGAAATGATGTCATGCCCCGCCTTGAGACCAGATCGATGAACTCTTTCAGATAAGGGTAGAGGGTGGGCTCTCCCATCAGGGATATGGCCATATGCTTGGGCTCGCGAGCCTCCACCAGCCTCACTGGATCGGTGGTTGAAGATCCGCCGTAGCCGGAGATAAACCTCTGCTGGCCTCGCAGTATCCCTTCCAGGAGCTCAGCCGGCTCCATGGGCTCCTTTCCCGGTATTGGGTCATCTATCGGCCTCCAGCAGTGCAGGCAGAGGTGATTGCATTCAAGTGTTGGTGTCATCTGCACACAGCGGTGGCTGGCTATGCCGTAAAAGTGGTTTTTATAGCACTGATCGCCACCCCGCATGGAGCGATTCAACCAGAGGCAGGGCTTGACCGCGCCAGAACCCACAAGGTGATAGCCCTGGCGGGCAAGGGTCTTCTCTGCCATTGTGTCTTGCATGATATCCCTCCAATACAAAGTCATAAATCCCTGACGGCTCAACTATTGCGCAGTGGTCGAAATATCCCGATGGGCTTTGGTCCTTTTGATGCTATTCATTTGCTCTGCAACCGCCGCAGAGCCGGATGAAGATCACCATATAGCGTTAAATCAGGATGTCGTAGCATCAGAGGATATAATCTCTCAATTGATATCTGGAGAGCCTGTGAGGTATGACAATGTCACTATCTCCGGCTCACTGGAGCTGGCAGAGCTGCAGGGATCATTGTCGCAGCCGATAAAGATCACCAACAGCATCTTCTTGGGGCCGGTCAGTTTTGCTGCGTCGAGCTTTGATGAGCCACTTGACATGCAGGGGTGCACCTTTCGGGATAACGTGAACTTTTTTGGTTGCCGATTTGCAGGGGGGGCCGGATTTGCAGGGGTCACCTTCGAGGGTCAGGCGGATCTTCGCAACACCTATTTCGGCGGGCAGGCCTCATTTCTGAGCGCTCAATTCTCTGAAGACGCCAGCTTTAGGAACACCCAGTTTGCTGGAGACGGCATATTCCTCAACAGCAGCTTTGCCCGGGATGTGGACTTCGATTTCGCTCAGTTCCAGCGGCTGGCCTCTTTTGCAGATGCCAGTTTTGTCAATGTGAGCTTTCTGGAGACCCAGTTCGGCGGCCACACATCATTTCTGAATGCCAAGTTTCATGGCAATGCGGCCTTTGCCGCCACCAGATTTGCTGGCAGTGTGGTCTTCCGCGAGGCCGGATTCCTCTTGGGGAGCACCTTTGGCCTCTCCAGCTTCGGGGGGCTGGCAGATTTCACCAATGTCTATTTCAACAAAACAGCCTACTTCGGGGGGGGCAAGTTCACCGACCTGGCTTATTTCGTTAATGCCCGGTTTGATGGCGACCTGAACATGGAGGATTCCAGGCTCTATAATATGCGTCTGGACAACGTGAGCCTTCAGGAAGACTCAAAGATCAACCTCAACAACTCCGATTTCACCAAGCTGGAGGTTCGCTGGGCGGTGATAAAGGATCGGCTGGTTTACAATGGTGCCGCTTATCTGGCCCTGGTCAAGAACTACAAGAGCCTGGAGTGGTTTGACGATGCCGACGACTGCTACTATCAGTACCGCAGAATCGGGCAGGACCAGGCACCCTGGGGCTGGGGAAAGATCTCTGATCTGATATCCTGGCTCTCCTGCGGCTATGGTGTTCGGGTGAGCTATACCGCCTTTTGGTGCCTCTTTACCATTCTGTTCTTCGGGGTGATCTTCTGGGCGGGAAAGGGGATGAACAAGTTCGAGATCGAGGGGATGGAGCTTCCTGGAGACCACCGCCTGAGACCCACAGCAAGGGTATCTTTCACCGATGCCCTTTACTTTTCCATCGCCATGTTCACCACCTCCCAGGCACCGGTCAACACATATCCTGTGGGCTTCTACCGCCACCTGGCCATGGCAGAGGGAATCCTTGGATGGTTCTTCCTCGGTCTGTTCGTAGTAGTATTGAGCGGCGTTCTCATCCGCTGAATGGAATCGGTGAGCAAAATCTGAGCCGCCGATCCGGAAAGGTTGATATATCTGTTGGTTAAACCAGGAGAGTCCAAAAGAAGGGCGCGTGGCCTAGTCAGGATAAGGCGGCAGCCTCCTAAGCTGTAGATCGGGGGTTCGAATCCCTCTGCGCCCGCTTGCTTTTTATTTATCTGGTTGAACTCAGGGAACGATCTTGGATATGGCCAGCTCCAGGATATCCTCAGCACCCGACTTTTTCAGCAGGGGGATGAGCAGGTTTACCTGAGATCGGTCCACCACCGTCTCTATGGCATAGTAATCGGTGCTGTAAAGCTTGGAGAGAGTGGGCCTTTTCATGCTGGGAAGCATGGAGATGACGGCATCCAAGGCGGCTTCTGGCACATTCATCTTCAAGAGGGTCTTTCCTCGCGCCCTCATAACTGCCAGGAGGAGCGTCTGGACTGCGGAGATGTCATCGTGTTTCTCCTTATCTGCAAAGCTCTTCTTATTTGCTAGCAGCTCTGAAGTCGACTCCAGCATGACATCGATGATCTTCAGGCCGTTCTTCTTAAGGGTAGAGCCGGTCTCGGTGAGGTCCACCACAACGTCGGTCAGTTCGGGAACCTTGGCCTCGGTGGCCCCAAAGGAGAACTGGATGTCCACTGGAATTCCGAGGTTTGAGAAGTAGGCCCTGGTCAGATTGGGATATTCTGTGGCCACCCTGCTACCCGGCTTTATCATTCGGGCTGAGCTTATCTGGAGGCTCTCCGGCACTGCCACCACCAGCTTCACCGCTCCTGGCCCCTGCTTGCCATAGTTCAGATCGGCTACCCTGGTCACAATGGCCCCGGACTCCATGATCCAGTCTGTGCCCGAGATCCCCAGGTCGAAGTAGCCCTTGGCCACATATCCTGGTATCTCCTGCGGGCGGAGGATCTTCACCTTGCCTATGCGCGGATCATCTATGCGGGCGTTGTACTCCCGCTCAGTTCTCTTAACCTCCAGCCCCGCCTGCTCGAAGAGCTGCAGGGTCTGGTTTTGCAGGCTGCCCTTGGGAATAGCGATGTCAATCATTTCCTGATCTCCTCTCCAGCAACATATTTCATCTTTCGCCCGATCTGATAGCTCCTTTCAATTTATAACCAATTCCATTGGCTTGTCAATTGTCAAAAATCGTCCCACCCGGCTCACAATATTTATAAATAACTACTGTGATAACATTTTGTGAATGGGGGAAGGGGAGATTATGTCGGCAGTGATCATCTCGGATACGCACTTTGGCCTAGATTCATCCACACTCAGCGATCCTTCTAAGGTCGATCGGTTGATGAAGGAGATATCGGTGTATGGGGGAGGATGCGACCAGGTCATCTTATTGGGAGATATATTCGATTTCTGGAGGGTGCGGCCTGAGAATGCCCTGCGAGAGTCGGTTCCCCTTTTAAAGAGGTTGGGCGAGGAGGATCTTAAGATCCACTATGTGTTGGGAAATCACGATCATCATTTGGTAGTGCAAAAGCAGGAATCGGACTTCATGGAGAGGACTGCGCGTGGCGACCTTTTTCCCGTTTACTCACCCTCTTTGCGCTGGCGCCAGACCATAAACGGCCTGAACATCGATATGCTCTACCCCACCTACCGCATCCGCTGCTGCCACCGGACGGTGCTATTCACTCACGGCCACCACCTTGCCGGCATTCATATCTTCACCATGCAGATGATGGAGAGGATTCGCCGACTTTACGGAGAGGAGCTCCTCCCCGCGGACCTGGAGATGATGATGGCCTATGCTTATGAGAGCATCTACCGCTCCTCATACATCGGCGAGATGGTCTCCTTTGAGGAGAGGGTCTGGAAGGCATCCAGCATTTTGCAGAGGATCACCGCCGGGGTCTTTCCTGATCGCCATCTTGCCTCGATGGAGGCGCAGTATGAGGCCATTGAGAGATTCATTCGCGACAGGAACCTGGGTGAGATTGACTGCTTCATCTATGGGGATACCCACCGGGCGGGGATCTTCCAGAGGATGGGTGGTCCACTGGCGGTAAATGCAGGAAGCTTCACCCGGGTGCCAGGAAAAAGCTGTCGTATTTTGACTCCAGACACTTACGTCCTTCTCGATGAAGATGGCCTGGCTTTGAGGCAGCTGGGAGAAGCTAAACCCCTATTTCTATGCGAGCTTTTATGAATTTCTGGATCATATCCACTCATATCGTGATTGGAGAAGATTATTATAATCGTGCCCTGCCTTTCATAATCGATGAATCTCATGGATGCCCTGAAAAGAAGAAGGTCGATCCGAAGGTATCAGTCCCGTCCCATCCCCAAAGATCTGGCCGAATCCCTGATAGTCTCCCTGGGCTGGCCCGAGGAGAGCCCGGCCCGGCCGGAGCGCCCGAGGCGTGTTGGGGAGGTAAGTTGGATAGACTAGCTGCCGGGCTGCGCAGCATTGCAGTGGCGATCCTCATGGGGGAGATCGGGGATGAGGCAGCTCTTGAGGCGGCCAAGAAGAGGCTCTCTGCTCAGCTGGGCCTGGCCTCCTTGCCCAGCAACGCCGATATCCTGGGCCAGGCAAGGGCGGGGGAACGAGAGGCTTTGAAGATGCTGATCAGAAAGCCGACCCGAACCCTCTCCGGGGTGGCGGTCATCGCTGCCATGACCTCTCCTGCCCGCTGCCCTCATGGGACCTGCGTCCCCTGCCCGGGGGGAATCTCAAACCTCTCACCCCAAAGCTACACTGGCAAGGAGCCGGCGGCACTTCGAGCCTGTCAGCACCGCTTCGATCCCTATGACCAGGTAAATGCAAGGCTAGCCCAGCTGGATGAGATCGGCCACCCTCTGGACAAGTCGGAGCTGATCATCATGGGGGGGACGATGACCTCCCGTCCCCTGGGATATCAGAACTGGTTTGTCAAGCGCTGTCTTCAGGCCATGAACGACTTTTCCGACGGACGGGAGAGCTCTGGCTGGCAGCCCTTCGAGTCGGTGGCCAGGGCGAATGAGTCAGCTCTGGTCAGAAACATCGGTACCACCTTTGAGACCAGGCCGGACTGGTGCCGCCCCCGGGATATAGAAGAGATGCTGCGGCTGGGGGCGACCAAGGTGGAGCTGGGGGTGCAGAGCCTGGATGAGGACCTGCTGGTGAGGATGAAACGGGGGCATACGGTCGAGGATGCTGCCCGGGCCAGTGCCAACCTGCGAGAGGCAGGGCTGAAGGTGGGATTCCACATGATGCCCGGCCTTCCCGGCTCCAGCCAACAGCGGGATCTGGCTGTATTCCGGGCGCTCTTCTCCGATAGCCGTTTTCGTCCTGACTACCTCAAGATTTATCCCACACTGGTCATCGAGGGTACAGAGCTATACCGTCAGTACCTGCGGGGTGAGTACACTCCTCTGGGGGATGAAGATGCGGCAGAGCTAGTCTCACGAATCAAGGAGATCCTTCCCCGATATGTCCGCCTGCAGCGGGTGCAGAGGGATATACCATCCCCACTGATCGTGGCTGGGGTGAAGAAGTCCAATCTTCGACAGCTGGCCCGGCAGAGGCTGGAGGATAGGGGCAGCAGCTGCCGCTGCATCCGCTGCCGGGAGGCGGGATTGAGACGGGTGGTCCAGGCGGAGCCCAGGCTGGTGCATGAATCATATATCGCCTCCGGAGCAAGAGAGCATTTCCTCTCCTTTGAGAGTGAGGACGATGTCCTGGTGGGATTTTTGCGCCTGCGCCTGAGCTCCTCTGCCCGGATTCGAGAGCTGCATATCTACGGCCCCATGGTTCCTATCGGCAGCAGGGAGGATGGATGGCAGCATCGAGGCTATGGAGCCCGGCTGATGGAGGAGGCGGAAAGGCTGGCCCAGGAGGCGGGGTATCCTCTGATAGAGGTCACCAGCGGCATTGGGGCGAGGGGCTACTATCGCCGGCGGGGGTACGATCTATGCCCGCCTTATATGGCAAAGAGGCTCAGATAGAATGCAGCAGAGGCTGGATTGGCCCTCATGTACTGCCGAGCCGGATTCACCACAACCTTTAAATTCAGTGCCCTGAAGATCATTTGCGATCTGAGGAATTAAATTATGCGTTGGCAAGGCAAGATAGGAAGGAAGCTCACGGGCGGAAAGTTGATTTTGGCCCGGGGCAAGAGGAAGTTCGAGATTGGAAGAGAGCAGAGCGATACCACTATCGGCGAGGTGAGGATCAAGAAGGTCCAGATCCGGGGCGGAAGGGAGAAGGTTAGGATGCTGCGGGGCAATATGGTTGCAGTCGCCGATCCCGTAACCGGTATGAGCAAGATGGTCAAGATCGAGACGGCAAAAGAGAATCGGGCAAATCTGCACTACATGAGAAGGAACATTCTCACCAAAGGCGCTGTCATCAAGACGGAGATCGGGGATGCCAGGATAACCAACCGGCCAGGCCAAGATGGCATCATCAATGCCGTACTGCTCCCATCTGAGTAGAATTCATTTTTGTTTTGATGTTCATAGTGTTTCGCTGCAGCTGCGGACGGCATCTGTACTCCCCGGATGATGCCAAGACCAGAACCTGCCCCTGTGGAAAGAGGACTGCCTTGAGCAGGGTGAGGATTCTGGCCACAGCCCCCGATGCCCGCGCTGCGGGCGAGATTGTGAGAAAGCTGCAGCTGGGCGAGTCCGGCCTGACCGGTTTCAGTCAGGCAAAGCTTTAGAATTTCATTTATCGCCCTCTTGAACTTCTCCGGGGGATGATGGCAAATGAGGCCTGGGTCGCTGAGAGTGGTGTGCCGTCATCTCTGCTCGTCACTCTACCCTCAACGAAGGCCACCCTTCTTCCTTTCTTAACCACCTTCGCCTGGGCGGAGATGCAGCCTTTTTTAATCCCCTGCAGGAAGCTGGTGCTCTCGGATATGGTGGCTATATCCTCCTCCTCTTCCAAGACTGTGAAGAGGGCCAGGGCCATGGCCTCGTCGCATAAGGCAGAGTATAGGCCTCCCTGCAGCCATCCCACTCCATTCAGCATATCCGGCCGGACGGGCATGAACAGCACTGCTTCTCCCTCTCCATAAGAGCCCAGCTCGATTTCCATCAACCGAAAGAATGGATTGGCATCCCTGCCCAAAGCCTGGATATTTGCTAGATACCTCATCTTCATCGACCATGCAAATCCTGGAAAACTGCACTTATATAGCTGGTGGAAAGATAAGCTATGGTTTATGACCATTCTCATCCAAGGATTAAAGAGGCGGAGATAGGTGAGCAAATGGTCCGGATCTACTTCAATAACCATGCCCGGTCCAAGGCGGCAGCAAATGCCTTTCAGCTAATGGACCTCTTAGAGATCCCCCACGAGCCCAAAAAGATCCGGCTGCAGGATCAGTTCACCCTGGGTTGCTTTTAAGAGGTGATATGAGACGCGTTTGAAGGAGAGGCTGGTGGGAGTTGTGCCCGAGGAGAGGCTCACGCGTCTTTCCAGCCGTTTCCATGTGATCGGAGATATCGCTATCCTTTATCTTGACCCTGAACTGGACGGCTACAAGGATGAGATTGCGTCAGCCCTCTTGGATCAGTGCAGGAATGTTCATACGGTCTTCAATAAGATCACCCCCCTGGAAGGGGAGAGGAGAACCTCTCGCCTGGAGCTTCTGGCAGGCGAGGGGAATTCCGTCACCGTTCATCTGGAGTTCGGCTTTCGATATCATCTGGATGTGACGAGGGTCTTTTTCAACAGCCATCTGGGTTACGAGAGGATGAGGGTGGCAGGCCAGGTAAAGGCAGGGGAAGAGGTGCTGGTCTTGTTTGCCGGGGTGGGCCCCTTCGCCATTCCTCCTGCCGCCCGGGGAGCTAGGGTGGTGGCCCTGGAGAAGAGCCCGGGGGCCTGCGGCTGGCTGGCGGAGAACGCCCGGGAGAATGGGGTGGTGGAGAGGATTGCGGTCATTAATGCGGATGCATTCTCTATGGCAGCCCTCCTGAAAAGAAGGTTTGACCGGGCGATTGTGCCCACCCCCTATGGAATGGACCGGATAGTGGATGCCCTGCCAGGGATGCTGAGGCGGGGTGGAATCCTCCATTTCTATACCTTCAAGAAGGCCCCGCAGATCGAGGGTCTGGAAAAAAGATACGAAGATCTGGGCCTGGAGGTGCTGCTATGCAGAAGGTGCGGAAATGTGGCGCCAAATGTCAGCCGCTGGGCATTTGACATGGAGAAGATCTGAGAAGATCTGAGCAGATCTGGGAAGAGACGAGATAAAGGAGTGAAAAGGGGGGGCAAGGGGCAGAGCAGGCTGGGTCCCACCCTCCAGCTCATTCAGGGGCAGGGCAGGGTGAGAATGGACATATTTCCCGCCACGGTTTCCGATCTGATCTGGGCATAGCCCATGTAGGTTCCCCCCATCATCATAGTGGGCACAGTGCGGGAGTTCTTTTGCACCCGCTGGCCGATC
>DAIO01000081.1:0-5177 GCA_002498745.1 Methanosaeta sp. UBA533
TCCTCCATGTTCGCCCCCGTGCCCAGGGCAAGGCCGATATCAAAGCAGAGCTTTCGGATGTAGGTTCCCGCCTGGCAGCCCACCCTCATCAGCACATGCTGCCCATCGATCTCCAGCACCTCCAGATAATAGATGGTCCTGGTGCGCAATTCCTTGACCACGGACGACTTCAGGGGAGGCTTTTGCAGTATGGGGCCGACAAACTGACCACAGACATCGAGGATCCCCTTTTTGGGCACAGGCTTATGGACATGCATCAGGCAGATGTACTCCTTTCCCGCCAGGAGAAGGGTATCCATAACTCTTGTTGCATCCCCCAGGAGAACAGGCAGGATGCCAGTCACCTTGGGATCGAGAGTGCCGCTATGTCCAGCCTTCTCCACCTCAAGAATCCTCTTCACCCAGGCCACAACCTCATGGCTCGTCGGCCCGGAGGTCTTGTCCAGATTGATCGCCCCTAAACGAAGGTGCTTCTCCAGGCTCCGCTCCTGCGGGGAAGTGCCATAAGCGGGATCTGTCTTACCATTCCTTTTGACCAGGACCGACCTCTTCTTGTCTGCGGGAAGGATCTTGAGGCCGGATGCGGCATCTGCACCTTTTTTTTCAGGAAAAGAGGAACGCGGTCGAGCGGAAGACGAATTTGAGGATTTTGAGGGTGGTCTGGAGCCTCTATCTCCGGATAACGATGAACCCTCCTTTTTAGGCCTGTGAATCACGGACATTGCCTTGACCTCGCCGCCGCCAGCACTATGGCCAAAGTTCCCAATTCATTGAACCTGCCCGTATCCACCACCAGATCGTATACGTAGAGGTCATTGATGTCGATGTTATAGTATTTCTTGTACCTGCGGGCCTCGCTCTCCTCCCGCTGCCGCGTCTCCTGACAGGCATCCTCCAGCAGCTTGGACTCCCGCTTGGATATGCGCTCCGCTCTTGTCCTCAGATCGGACTTCAAGAGCACTTTGAGATCGGCATCCAGAAGGTGCCCGGACAATCTGCCCTCGAAGACTCCCTGTCCCTCTTTGGCCAGGGACCTCTGGGCATCATCGATCAGATAATCGATCTCCGGTCCCTTCTCTGCCATGCGGTTCATCTCCTTGACTGATATGTTCTTCTCGCTGGCGATCTTACGGAACAGCTCCCCGGAGTTGACCCAGGGGAGGCCAAGCTGGACAGAAAGAGCCCGGGCCAGGGTTGTGGTCCCAGTGCCCGGCGAGCCGCTAATGGTGATTATCATATTATCATCTTCAGCTCATGCTCCCTATATCCAGAGCCTTTCTGATGATCTGCGATACGGGCAGAGAGCAAACGAAATACCAGTAGAACCAGTAGAGAATCGGCCCCAGAACCATTTCGGTGATACTATGAGTCCCCCAGAAGGGAAAGGTCATGGTGATTCCACCGGAGTTATGAATGTAGAAATATATCCACATGAACAGAGGAATGGATATGATGCCGATGTAGAGCATGGGCTTGAACTGCATCTGCATCATCTTTCCCTGCTCTGAGACCATCTTCATCTGCTCAGTCTGCAGAGACTGAACCTTAGACTGGTCCCCGGCTAGCTGAGCTGCCTTCATGTTTGTCTGCAGGGCCCTCATCTTCTCCTGCTGGCGACGCATAAAATCCCAGTCCATGGTATACTTCTGAACCAGGCTGGCATAAAGGCCGGTAATGGCCGCCAGGATGAAGAGGATGACCGGAAAGGACAGCCCCGTCTGAGGCAACCATCCCAGAAGGTGATCCATGACCTGCCCTAAGAGGTTCCTGTAATCCTCGATCATCACCCCGAAAAAAAAGAGGATGCCCAGTACCAGGGCCGCTCTGTCCAGAGTACTGGACATGGATTGCTTCATGCGGAAGCTCCAAAGAACTTCTGCATCATCGGGTACATCTCCTGAATCTGCTCGCTGGCTATCTGCTCATAGAGCCGGTAGACAATGCTCACCGCCAGAAGAAGACCTGTGCCTCCCGCACCACCCAGGGTTCCCATAAGGCTGGCAATCAGGGTCAAGACCCCAATGATCACGCCGCCGATCACAGTCACCTTGGGAATGTACCGTTCCATTAGCTTCTCAATTGAAGCAGGATTCCTCCTGTAACCGGGGACCTGCAGTCCTGAGTTATGGATCTTAGCAGCGACGCTCTTGGGCCCCATTCCAGTGGTCTCAATCCAGAATATGGCGAACAGAATGCCGCCGATGATCAGGAAAGCGGAATCTGTGAGCACATGCAAGAGGATCTGATAGCCGGCAATGGGCGAGAATCCAAGCTCTGCCATCCCCGCTGTAGAGGTGGTCACCATGCTGGGAATCCAGTCTTCCGGCCCTCCTATGGGCGAGAGGTAATACATGAGCCCTGATACCGGCTGGGGTGATTGTCCGCTGATGGCAGCGCCGGTGGCGGCATCAAACTGGGACCGAGATATGAAATTGCCCAGGAGGCTGGAGTAGCCGGTATAGACCGTGGTCACACCCTCGCCAGTCACAGTAGCCGTGGAGACCGTTCCAAGCCTTGATGCCAGCAATGCCCCCAGCATCTCGATATTGGCCTGAATAGCCCTTACCAGGATCATGGGAAGGACTGATGCATAGACCAGCTTTACCGGGAACCGGCCTCTTGCACCCCGCACCCGGCTGTGGGCCAGAGGAATTTCAATTCTCGTAGACTCCACCAAAACGACCAGCAATATGATCAGAATGGTGGATATGAGGGCCAGAATTCCTCCGGTGATCATGATAAACCGGATGCCTTCAGAGGTGAAGAGAGTATCAAAGCTGATCAGCTGCAGCCTGATGATATCAATCCACTTGGGGATGATCCCCACCGAGAGGCCAGCTTCGCCTGTAGCTGGATTGATCAGACCGGTGACCAGCTGCTGGCTGATTCCCGCCACGATGAACAGGCCCACTCCTGATCCTACGCCCCATTTGGACACCACCTCGTCCATATAAACAATAAGGGATCCGCCAATAAAGACCTGAATAAATATCAATAAGGATATTATGCCCAGGGATACGCCTAACGCGTTCGCCACTCCCTCGTCAGGCAGGAGATAGCCGCCCAGCGCCTGGGGCAAGCCTTCAACGGCAACCATCAGAAAGACCAGAGCCTTTTGGGTGCCCTGATAGATGGCCTGATCCCGGGGATCGCTCAGATTGAGCTTGATGATCTCCGCGCCAACCAGAAGCTGGAGCACAATGGATGCGGTAACGATGGGACCGATGCCCAAAAGCATCATCGTGCCGAAGGATCCGGCGAAAAAGGCACGGTAAGAGCTGAAGAGGTCTATAGATGCCGCAGAGAGGCCAAATAGAGGTATGTTTCCAAGGATGAAGTAAAGGAGCAATATGGCCAGAGTCCAGCTTAGCTTTCTCTTAAAATGGACGTGCCCCGTGGGCCGTTCCACCGAAGGGAGCCGGCGCACAAAGGGCTCTATCGCATAAAAGAAACTTTGCTGGTTCATACTACTACTGCCTGACCACCAGCAGCCTCGATCTTGCTCTTAGCCGTGGCAGTGAATCCTAAAGCCTTAACCTCCAGCTTCCGGGTTACCCTGCCTCGACCGAGAACCTTCAATTCATTGATCTCAACCTTGCCGTCCTGGCCGGCCAGCTGGTCCAGCTCATCGACATTGACCACATCTACCTCCTCAGCTAAAGGCAGCCGGACGAAGCCATGCTTACCCATTTCGGTGCCAAGAAGGATGGATCTCATGAAGTGATGCTTGCATTTGCCTGAATCTCCACGGCCGCCACGGGTTCCTCCTCCGCGCATGTTCTTGTGCTTGCCGTGGTAGGTTCTATGACCTCTCTTTTCTTTGGTCTTTGGTCTAACCATTTTTTCTACCTCATCCTCTTGATAAGATCCGCCAAATTCTGGTGGAATCCCAGATCTCCACCCTGTTGAGCGGTCTTCTTGGTGGTTCTTAAGCCCTTCCGAGCGGGGTGCAGCCTGAATATGGGCTTGATTTGCAGATCTTTCAGACTGGCAGAGCCGGAGTTGATGGCTTTGGCCAGTTCCTTAAAAGATGAATAAGGTGTATTCTCCTTTAAATACTGCTCTGTCAGGCGTCGGTTGGCGCTCAGCCTGCCCCTTCTCTCTAAGAGCATGGCCAGAGTATCATCATCGATCTCGCCCCAGGCCACGTAGTCCTTGACCTTCTGGATCATGCCCCGGTAATGGGGGTCTTCTTTGACCACAACGCAGTGGTTGACCCTATGAATATGGAGCATAGCCAGGGTGTCCTTGATATCCGGCCTGAGGTTCACCTCCCCTCTCAATCTCACTATGGCAAACATCTTCAGGCCCTCACAGTTATGGTATTGATGAGCGCATTGTATGTCGCTTTAGCGAAGTTGATGGTGGTCCTGGTGGAGCCTGCGGTCCTGGTCCAGACATCCTTGATTCCGGCCATATCCATGACCTTCTTGCTCGTATCTCCGGCCGCAATGCCCAAGCCACGAGGCGCAGGGATGAGCACTACCCGAACGCTTCCGGACTCACCCACTACCTGATAGGGCACAGTGTGAGGCTGGCCGCAACCACATTCCCAGCTGCCGCAGCCCCGTTTCACCTTCATAATGTTCCTCTTGGCGTTATCGATGCCCTTTTTGATGGCCTTTCCCACCTGGACATCCTTTCCCTCGCCCAGGCCTATGTAGCCGTCCCTGTTGCCCACAATTACTGTGGTTCTGAACTTGACCCTCCTTCCGGAGTCGGTCATCCTCTGAACCATGTTGATATCCAGAACCTCGTCCTCGAGCCCTGGAATGAGCGCATCTATCAGTCCGGCCTCTTTTATGGGCAGGCCGGATGCAATGGCCTCATCGAAAGTGGTTACCTGACCCTCATAGACAAGCTTTCCAAGCCTCGTCTTGGGGACCCACTCCTCTTGGTAAAAATCGCGTTTCTTCTTCTGATCCATACACTCACCCCAGTATCTTCTCTTTAGCAGCCTCGAACTGGGCTACGGTGTCTTTTCCAGTAAAGCTCTTTATGTGCTCCCCTCTGATCCTCTCCTCATCCGGGAAGATCTCGGGGCTGTGGGGCACATCTACTCCTGCATCTACTACCCCCTTAATGGCGGCATAGATCCTGTTTCCTTTGGTGGAGGCATGCAGCCCTATGTCTGCTACTCCTCCTTCCACCCCAATAGCCAGCATCTTCTTGCCGAA
>DAIO01000043.1:0-2577 GCA_002498745.1 Methanosaeta sp. UBA533
ATGACCCAGGGGAAGTTCGCACCCAGGGATCCCTCTTTGGGGTTCTTCACATCCAGAATATCAGCGCCGCCTGCCAGTGCTGCATGCGCCTCTTCCATGTTCATAGGGCTGACCAATAATCTCATATTCTCTCAATCCCGATTGGGCAAATGTGCAATGCATCTTCGTCTTCGATATACTTAATGGTGCTGTTGTTCATGCCCTGCGGGGAGAGCGCAGCCGCTATAAGCCTGTTGCTGAATTCAGCCAGGTAATAGAATCCTCCGAACCCCTGCTGATTATGGATGAGCTTCGGCCGGTTCAGGTCTATGTGGCAGACCTGGATATGATCATGGGCCGGGGAAATAATATGGAGTTGATCCAGGAGATATCCAAGCGGGCAAAGACAATGGCGGACACTGGAGCCTCCAGATCAAGCGATCTGGATCTCCTTCCTCCATCCGTTCTCCCGGTTCTGGGGACGGAGACGGCCTCCATTTCTCTGATAGAGGAGGTCTCAGGCCAAAGGAGGACGATAGCCAGCCTGGATATGTCGAAGCGCAGGGTTCTGTCAAGGGATAAGGCTATGGCGGATCGCAGCCCTCTGGAGGTCCTGGAGGAGCTGAATCATATCCCCCTGGAGGGAGTGATAATCATGGAGCTAGATCGGATAGGGACCTGTGCCGGCCTGGATGAGGAGTTTTTAGAGAAAGCCAGGGCTCGAAGCCGCCATCCTCTGATCCTGGGGGGAGGGGTGAAGGATGAGAAGGATCTGGAGGCTCTGGAAAAGATCGGCTTTTCCGGGGCTCTGGTGGCCACGGCGGTTCATAATGGAATGATTCCTCTTAAAAGGATACAGTGAAAAGGTAGCTGCTTATTAAGCCTTAATTAGAGGAAAAAATAGAAAGGAGATACCCGGAGGGCAGAAGCCATTATAGAAAGCATTCCGGCTCCTTTCGCTCCCAGTACAGGGTATGCAGCCTCATGGACACGTCCCTGACCAGAAGAAATCACTGCAGTATCTTGGTGACGACCAGCCTCCATTCCCTTCCATGCAGCCCAGCTGTCGTCCAGTATGTGTCCCTGGTCACTACCTTCTTATCTCCTTCAGTGACCTGGAAGCTATAGCTTCCGTGCCCGGACCTGTCAGCGATTATCTTCTCTCCCAAGGCCAGCAGGCTGGGATATGGCGCATAAAGCGGGTCCTCAAATAGATACTTCCCTATCTGGCTTTCATCTCGGTCGTGGGCAATTAGACCATCCAGATGCATTGACCAGAAGCTGTAGTCAGTGATATTGCTCCTGTTAGAGACATCATAGTAGAGATGGGGTGCTACTATGGCGTTTAGCAATTTATCTGGTTCAATGATGGCACTGATGCCTCCCAGGAATTCCCCTTGCGGGGAGAATACCGGATACGCAATTGATGTGCCGTTGTATCCTTCCACCAATGACAGATGTTTGCTAAACACAGGGGTTTTGGTCTGCAATAAGCGGGCAATATGTTCCTGGTTACTTATATCGGCTCCTTCGGCGCTCTCGCTTCCTCTGCCTTCATCAACGATGATCTTTCCATCCTTGCCAATTGTGACTGCATTGCTTATGTTTGAGTTGGTCCCGATTAGCTCAGCAAGAACTCTGCGAGCAGCATCTCCCTTGAGGCCTGCTGTTGAGAGATTTTGAGCAGCATTAGCGATATCCGAATCTAAATCATTCAGGCTTCCCTGCAGATCCGCCTGAATCTGAAGAAGCATAAAGACTCCGTTTGCATCTTTCTCGTCTCTGATGCTATCCAGAGCTTCTTGGAAAGACCGCACTACTGAATCAGGAGTCTCTTTGTTAAATGCGAAGTAGGCATCGTTTTGGGCGAGTACATATGCTGTCTCGTAATTGCTTGCATTTGCACCAGCCTCCTGGATAAGTACGATGCCTGCTAAGTCATTATATGCCCAGGCATCAATGCTCCCATCTTCCAGCTTCTCGATAATCGGTGCGGACGCATTCTCAAGAATCAGATCCTCCCTCTTTAAGCCGCTATTAAGAAGCCTTTCGACCACCACATCATCCTTGATAGCCCCGATTTTATATTTTTTCAGGTCTTGCGGATCTGAAATGGTGACATTTTTATCCCTCTTTGCCAAGAGAACATCCCTGCCAGAGACAACTGGCCCCACCCACTTGAATAGCTGCTCTCTTTCGGGAAGCCTGGCCGTTGTAAAGAGAACGGTATTATTTTCGCTTAATGTCCTCTGATAGCCTTCTGTCCAGGGAAGAAGCAATATTATGCTCCTATTAAGGTCAACGCCCATTTTTTGCCATATCCTTTCGAGAAGATCTACGGAAATACCCTGGGCTTTGCCGTCTTCTTGGAAAGTGTAAGGTGGATACTGCTCGGTTATATAGGTCAGATCCTCCGCTGATGTTGTCTGATCAGCAGCCAAGCACGGGATATTGGCTATCGAAATATTCACTAGAAGTAATATTGCTATATATCTTAATGCATAAAATACCCTAATATATCTCCCTCCTGGAAATATCAGTATTAATGAAGGGCACTAATGCATTTTAACATTTCGCATTGTTTTTTGTATCTGGCTC
>DAIO01000222.1:0-458 GCA_002498745.1 Methanosaeta sp. UBA533
CGGCAAGGGACATTGTGATCATAGCTTCAGATTCCTCGCCTGCCGATCTGATGGTTACGGATATGGAGGCGGAGTTTCTGCAGGATCTGACCGATGCCCTGGTCAGAGTAGTGCCGGAAGGATTTCGCAACCGGCGAAACATCATGACAAAAGACAGCTTCTTTTTCGTCGCTGCCGAGGAGTCGATCAAGCCGGAGCTGATATCAGAGATCGAAGAGAAGATCCGGGAGATGGAGAATGCTTGAGCCTGTGATGTTCACCGGAGGGTTGTACAAGCACGACCTGGTACTGGAGCTGGTGGAAGACCTGGGCGGCTACATCCTGCAGAAGAATGTGACTCAGACAGAGATCATCCTTTTATTGCTGGTTCCTTCAGAGGACATGAATGCTCTGGAGATCCTGAGCCGAGATCTCAGAGGGGAGCTGGTGCGGGCGCCTCTGGCGGGAACAGAGGTGGC
>DAIO01000222.1:470-2550 GCA_002498745.1 Methanosaeta sp. UBA533
CATGTGGCCTGCGATATTGCCGAGTATCTGCGCAGGCACGGCTCCAAGAGCAACATGCTGGGACTGGCCCGGGGTGTGGGCAGGGAGATCGCCCAGATAAATGAGTATGAGACCGCTCTGATAAACGAGCATGATGCCGCAGTCTTTATCTTCGGCAACTTCGAGAACTGCATCAAGAAGAAAGAGGACCTCTACCGGAATATCAGCGTGCCTGTCATAATCACCGGTGGGCCGAAGATAGATCCAGAAGAGCTGCCCTATGCCTTCGGCTATGTGCCGTCCATCGGCCGGATGGCCCACAGGACCCGCAAGGCCACGGAGATTGGATCCCTGGACAATATCATCGAGATGGTGGGAAGGGCGCTGGACACAACTCGAGAAGCGATCAACAAGGATCCGCTGACCACCTCTCCGCCCAGGGTGATGGATGCGGTGCGAGAGCAGGTCCCGGAGGTCGAGTTCTCCTATTCCCCTCTGCCAATTGCCCTCAATCTAACCGGGGTGCGGGTGAAGCTTCCTTATGGAGGCTATCGGGATAAGGTGGCAGCAGTTACCTTCGATGAGGGTGTGAAGCTTGGCGAGGTGGCCACCATCAGGCCCTCGAGGATGAAGGATTATATACTGGTGAGGATACTGCCCAGTTCGGAGACTGGATTCGTCTTCTAATTCCGGGCTATTGCGGAGCAGGGCGAAGAGGCTACTGGAGTCTGAGATCATGAGCTTTGAGGATGAGCTTGATGCCATTTTGGTCAAGGGAAAGGATAAGGCAGCCAAGGACATTTTGAAGGTGGTGGAGAGGACCTATGGCGAGGTGCCTTATATCTTTCAGTTCATGGAGGATGACTCAGAGCTGCTCATCACCAAGGTGTTACATAACAATGCCATATTGAGGAGCTCTAACCTGGATGCAAAGACGGTGGAGCTGATCTCGGTGGCCGTGTCTGCAGCATTGCGGTGCAGCCACTGCCTGAGGCTGCACATCCGGCTGGCCGGAAGCCTGGGAGTGCCGGATGATCAGGTTGCTGCGGCCATATTCCTCGCCGGGAACCTGGTGAACGCCAGCGTGCTTGCGACCGCGGCGCGTAATCTGGATGAGGAGCGGGAGATCTGCCGGTCCTGCGAGATAGCAAGCGAGACCTGCGAGATCAATGGAAGGGGGGAGGATTGACCCTATCTTTCCTTGAGCCTTCATCCGGGATACTCCCATTGACTTATTATCTCTTCTTGATATGACCTCAATCGATGTGATATCATGACCGATGGCGGCTCCAATAGTCTTGATGGCCGATCTTCCGGTGACGCGCCAGAGCCAGCCTGGTGGTGGACAGCAGAAGAACATCGCAATGCTTTGATTGTCCTGCAGCTCCGGCTGAGGAGGGATATTCTCAAGTTCATCGCCAGCGGACCGAAAAGCTCAGAGCAGATCTGCCAAAGGTTTAACCTCAGCCCGGAGAAGGCAGACTATCACCTCTCTATGCTGGAGACGGCTCTGGTGACCAAAAGGTGTGGAGAGATTCTGGATATCACTCCCACCGGCGTCCTCTACCTGGAGAATGTTGAAGCCAGGCATTGATCTTATTTAGGGATACTGATTTTCTAGAAACGCTAAAGTCGGAGCTATCTACATAGAACGATTCTAGGGCGAGAAGACATGCATGAAGGAATGGTAATTGGTCAGATGGATCTGAATACAGGCATTGCAGCTGCCGACATAATTGTCTCCTTGCCGGGAATGCTCGATGTTCATCTTTTCGGGGCCGTTGCCCGCAGGGCTGGTCCGCAGCTGATCCGTCGAGCGCAGAACCGGCCGCACCGGCTATCCAGCTTCGATAAATCTATGCAAATGCAATCAAGAAGAAGGCGAAGCTGATGATCCTCAGAATAATAGCAGTCGGACGCCTGCGGGAGAGCTTCTGGCAGGATGCTGCCGCAGACTACATCCGCCGCCTCCGTCCTTACGCCCGTCTGGATATGGTGGAGGTGGCCATCAGCTCGAAGGAGGCTGCATCTCCTGCAGCAGAGATCAGGGCTATGGAGGCGGAAGGAGCCGCGATTCTTGAAAAGCTCAAGCGCCATTCGG
>DAIO01000101.1:0-10553 GCA_002498745.1 Methanosaeta sp. UBA533
GGAAGGCTTTCCTTCTTGGGGGGGGTCAAAAACGAATCGGCGTTTCTTTAAATAGGGGGGTCAAAAATGAGTCGGCGAAAACACCAGGCACCGAGCTATGGGATAAAGAGAGCGAATATTTTGGAAATACACCATCCATACCTGCTGCAGATATAATCAGAGTTCAATTGGAGCTTTTCTACAAATTCTTTGAGATAAGTGCAAAAGGGAGGGAATTGCTGACTATTGAGCCACCAGATATTGAAATCATTGGCGGACCGGCTTCATTTGCGCAGACGCAAATGTAAATGGATATAATCCAATAATATTTAAAATAATATTTTTATATAGTTAATGTGATAATTGCGGGCCGGCCCCGCTGGCTTGTTCAAGAGCAGGAGAGGGGCTGGCCATCTTCGAGCAGATCGAGAGCTCCTGCGCGGAGCGTGTGCGGAGGCAGCTGGCGGAATGGCCGGGATAGAGCGGTCTCGTCAAGTGGATCTTTCATGCAAGGGGAGCCATCTATGCGGACCGGCAGCGATTGTCTCCCTGCTGAGCCACGCGCCGAAGAGATCGAAGGGGCAAGGGAATTGTCCGCCTCAACAGATCCAATTCATTCCCTGCAGCTCCAAAAGCTATATCTGCTTTCCAATCTTTGCAATACTTCCATGCTTGCCACAAAACGCCTGGCTGTGACTGAGCCAGTATGGTCTGAGCTATCTGACCTCAAGAGGCCGGGAGAGACCTTCAGCCAGCTCCTGGCCGAGATGATCGAGAGGGAGAAGAAAGCCCGCCTGATAGAGCACCTGATGCAGGTTGCCGAGGAAGGGGATTTTGTGGAGCTGCCCCCTTGAGCCGCAGGGTTGTGATCGATAGAAAGGCGCTGAAATATCTATCCGATCTTCCGGAGAAGAGCCAGAGGATCATCAGGGAGTTGTGCCACGCACTTGCCGAGGATCCCTTTCCCGGCCAGGGTGGTGACAAAGAGCTACTGCATCTGGAGTTCAGGCTCTATCGATTGCATGTGGGACGGTCTTTCACCGTGTTCTACCAGATCAGCGAAGAGGAGGGGCAAATCCGGATCCTGGATATCGTGACAATCGAGAAGGCGCACAAGCTATACAAACATTTTGAGGGATGAGGCAACTGAGCGCCGCTGGATTCTTGCGCAGGGGCGTCGATCAGGATGGTGGTGTCAAGCACCAGCATCAGAGGCGTCCCTCATACGGGAATGGCGCATCTCTATTGATGCCGTCTCAACCAGATCCGCCAGATCATCGTCCCTTCCGATCTCGTCCATTATTTCGGACAGCTTCCGCTTTGCCGGGAGGTTATGGATGATGACCTCTGAGAAGCTCTGGTTTTTGCCCTTCCGGCTTTTCAGGCGCTCGTAGGCCTCTTCAGTTATGGTTATGGTCTTGGTGGACATCAGTGTAAGTGTACGTACTTGTATAAACTGCTTCTTCAACAGTAGGACCTCCGCCAAAAGGACCCGCCCGAATGAGTGACCGGGATTCTCAGGACGAGACCGATCCCAACAATAAATGGATCGAAATGCATTCTTTGTCTTGGCTACATATCTGCATCAGCCAATACATTTTCCAGCATGGCTCGAAGCTCAGGAAATTCCACAGTCACAGTTGTCCAGACGATTGACAGATCAACCTTGAAGTAGCCATGGACAAGCCTATCTCTGATTCCTGCCATGTCGCGCCAGGGAATCTCTGGGTATTTTTCTCTAATTGGATCCGGAATATGTTTCGTTGCCTCACCCACAACCTCTATGCATTTTGTCACTGAAAGAACGGTCTTCTTATCATTTAAGAATTCATCAAATGTCATTTCTGCAATAAATTCTTCAGCATAGTTCATATGCTCAATGATATCCTCGAGATAGCTCCCATAATCTCGATCCTTCATACGTAAATTACCTCTCTGAGGACATGCCTGCTTATCCTCGGTTTAAGGCCTGATCTTGTGACCAGATCCACCTGCTCTCCAATCTTATCGCTCAAGTAGTTCTGCAGTCCGACATATTGTATCAGACCGATGGGCTCCTCAAAATCAATGAGCAAATCGAGATCGCTGGTATCCTTTTGTTCGCCTCGTGCGAAAGAGCCGAAGATTCCAATCTCCTTTACTTTATACATCTTTTTAAGGATTGGCTTTTGATCTCTGAGAATACCTTCGATCTCTTCTAGGGTTTTCATTTTCCTTGACACCATCCAGTCGAGCACGTTTTTCAGAATCCTTTATCTCAACTAGGATTATTGCCTGAATCTTACCTTCAGATCCTTGACTGTATAGATATCAGGCTCACTTTCAAGATACTGAGCTAAAGGTCTCTCGGAAAGCCTCATCAGGCCCCTAATAATTCTTCTATCATCACCGGGCTCTTGCAGATCGTAAGGGAATCGCCTGCAGTTCCCAGAACTCTCGCACATAGATACTATCTGAGGATTCTTGATATTTAAAACATGGCTGGAAGACAATAAGGATCAGAGAAGCGATCCAGAAAGATTTATCATTAAAATTAAAGTTATCTCAACATTCCACTAAGGATGTGATGCAGATGGATCCGTTAACGCTGGCCGCCATAGCAGCTCCGTTTGTAGCCAAAGGGGCGGAGGCCTTCTCCAAGAGCGCAGGAGAGAAGCTAGGAGCAAAGGTGGGCGAGCTGTGTCAGGCAGTGATAGATAAGTTCAGGGGCGACTCCGATGCAGAGGAAACCCTGGCCCTTGCCCAGAAGAGGCCGGATTCCAAAGGGCGACAGAATGCGCTTGAAGAGGTTCTGGCAGAGAAGCTGGAGGATGACCCGGATTTTGCCTCAAAGGTGCAGCGTCTGGTGGACGAGCTGCAGAAAGGATGCAGCAGCAGGACGGCTTTCGACCAGCGCGGCCAAAAGGTAATCGGCCCGCAGATCAATGTAGCAGGAGACGTGAACCTCCCGCCACCACCTCAGGTACTCGTCCCTCACCTGCCCGCTCCACCAAGGGACTTCACCGGCAGGGACGAGGAGCTAAAAGACCTTCTGGCAGACTTTGACCGGGGAGCCACCATCACCGGCCTGCTGGGTATGGGCGGCATCGGCAAGACAGCACTGGCTTACGCAATGGCCGAGAAGCTTGCCGGGTGCTATCCTGACGGCCAGGTTCTGGTCGAGCTGCGGGGGACGAGCCCGGAACCCATGACTCCAGCTGATGCCATGGCCAAGGTGGTGAGGATCTATTATCCGGTGGCTAAGCTGCCAGAGAGCGAAGCGGAGCTGGCCAGAATCTACCACTCTCTCCTTCACGACTTGCGGGTATTGCTGCTGCTGGACAATGCAGCAAGCCGGGAGCAGGTCGAGCCGCCGCTGCCTCCTTTAAGCTGCGCTGTGATCGTCACCTCTCGAAACAGGTTTTTCCCTGCCGGGATTGAAGCCAACTGACCTGGATGTCCTGCCCCTGGAGGATGCCAAGAAGCTGCTCCTAGAAATAGCAGATCGCATAGGCGGCCAGGCAGATGAGCTGGCCAGGCTGTGCGGCTGCCTTCCCATTGCCCTGCGGAACGCGGCATCGGTCCTAGCTGAAAGAAAGGATCTGGGAGTGGCCGAGTATCTGGAAAGATTGCAGGAGGCCAGGAACCGGGTGGAGCTGGTTGAGGCATCTTTTGGCCTGAGCTACGATCTGCTCAGTCCGGAGCTGCGGAGGCTGTGGTCTATGCTATCCGTTTTTCCCGCCGGCTTTGACCGGGTGGGAGCGACGGCAGTATGGGCAATGGATCAAGATTCTGCAGCCGGTTCCTTGAGCGACCTGGTGAAGTGGAGCCTGGTGGAGTTCGATCCAGCCATCGAGCGCTACCGCCTGCATGACCTGGCAAGGGACTATGCCGCCTCCCGGCTGCAGGCCGATGAGAAGGCGGAGGCGGAAGAGCAGCATGCTGAGCACTACATAAATATGCTTTCTTCGTCCAAGGAGCTTTACAAGCAGGGAGGAGAGAACCTCCTGGCAGGTCTCGCGCTATTCGACCGGGAATGGTCCAACATTCAGGCAGGCCAGTCTTGGGCGGAGAGGAACCTGCAGGATAAAACTGCTGCAGTCTCGCTCTGCAGCTCCTACCCCGATGCCGGTATCTACGTGCTGGAACTGCGCCTGCACCCAAAAGAGAGGATTTGCTGGCTGCAGACGGCATTGGCTGCGGCAAAAGGGGAAGAGGACCGGCGGCGCGAAAGAAACCATCTGGGCAACCTGGGCAATGCCTGCAAAGACCTGGGCGAGCCTCGCAAAGCCATCGAGTACTATGAGCAAGCTCTAGCTATCGCCAGGGAGATCGGGGATAGAAGGAATGAAGGAATCAACTCCTGGAATCTGGGGCTTGAATATGAGAAGGCCGGAGACATCGAGCAGGCCTCCGATATTATGCAGCTCTGTGTCGACTTCGAGCGAGAGATTGGCCACCCGAATGCAGAAAGCGATGTCCGCTATCTGGAGAATCTCCGAGCCCGGCTGGGGAAAAAGTGAATGCAGCCACTCCAAAATTCTGCTATGTCCAGCCTGCGCTCCTGTAAACTGTTCTGCTGGCATTCTTGAGCCGGGATTTCAGGCACCCGCTTATGCCTCGTTTATGTTCTCCGACGCATCTTCAAGTCCCTCTCCTTCGGAAAGGCAGCCAGGGAGGCCAGGACACTCGGCCACATATCTGCTTTCATCGGTAATAATAAATTTCATTTCGTCCGGAATTCGACCCACTTCCCCAGTATCCCCTTATGCGCCTCCCTGAATCCGGGGTCCCTCATCTGGCAGGAGCACCTCCCCTTGAACCAGGGATAGCGGGTCATCTCCCTCCAAATCTCCTCCAGGCTCTTCTCTTTTATGTTCCCGAAGCCCAGAGGCATATAGGCGCAGGGCAGGGCCACTCCATCTGCATCCACATGAATCCACCGCCGCCCGGCAAAGCAGCCGAACATCTCCGGGCTCAACAGATACGGCAGTGCGGAGACCCTGGGGCCCTCCATCCTGTTCTTCTCCTTGTGGAACCTCTCCAGCCTGGCCACATCATCTCTATCCAGCACCTCATCCTCGTGGGTTGCCCAGCGGCCCACTGCCACGATCTCGTAGAGGGATAGCTCTTGCACCCCCAGCTCCGTAGCCAGACTGAATGCATCCTCTAGATAATCGATATTATGTGGGGAGGTCACCATGAACAGGTCCACCAAAAGGCCCGCCTCCAGAGCATTGCGAACCCCGAATAAGGCATCCTGAAAAGCCCCTTTGCGCCCCCGGAAGCGGTCATGCTGCCCCTCGATGGGGCTGTCGATACTAATCCTCACCGCATAGAGTCCCGCCTCCTTCAGCTGCCTGGCCAGCTCTAAAGTTAAGTGGTAGCCGCTGGTAAAGCTGGTGGCTATGGCCCGCTGGTCGACGGAAGAGACCAGGTCGGGCAGATCCTTGCGGAGCATGGGCTCTCCACCATCGAAGGTCACCAGGTACGAGCCCATATCCAGGGCCTGGGAGATCGCCCCCCTGATCACGTCGCTTGAGAGTATCTCCCCCTGACGGGAGGGGGCGGAACAGTGCAGGCAATCGTTGGGGCAGGCCTTCACTACCGCAATGGAGAACTGGTCGGGCACCGGACGGCGGATCATCGCCCCCACCTGGGCATTCAGCATCCGGTCGAAGGCAACGCTCGGAGCAGGAGGAATCCAGGTGGAAAAGATGAATCGGTCCGGGCCGGAGCTGATGGATTTTTCTGTGGCAAAGACCTTATTGATCTGGTCGATTATCGGTTTTGCCAGAAGGGCAGCCGGGCCGCGGGCAGAAAGACGGATTCCTTCCCCCGTTCCATCAGCCGAGGCCTCGATCTTCAGCAGAGGCTTTTTTGCGATCTGCATCTTTGCAGTCCCCGGCAGGTCATCTCATCCACAATCTCTTGGAGCTGGAGCTTTTTCTCTTCATCTCCATTCAGGGCCTGGAGGGCGCTTTTGGCCTGGTTGCAGTGATCATCGGTGACTTTTATGCACATCTGCACCACTTTCGCGGTGTCAGAACCAGAATCAACATCAAAACCAGTATCAGAATCACTGTCAGAAGAAGCCCCAAGAGAGCTCCGGCCAGCATAGATCTTGGGAAGGGTGACCGAGGTCTTCTGGGAGGACTTCCCCTGATCCAGGCCCAGGAACTCCTCCAGGTCATCGAGGACCTGATAGCCCAGGCCCAGATGCAGCCCATAGCTCTCCAGCCTGGCCACATCCTCTTTCCCGGCACCGCTGATCAGCCCACCGATCTTGGCCGAGGCGGAGAAGAGGGATGCCGTCTTTCTAGTGATGCACTGATAGTAATCCTCAGGCGAGCCCGCGCAGGAGAGGTCCATCAATTCCCCCTCGGACATGTCCATGCAGGCGCGAGAGAATGCCTGTATCACCGGCTGGCTATAGCCGGATATCAGGTCGATCGACCTGGAGATGAGCCAGTCGCCAGCCAGGAGCGAGGCCTCAGGACCAAAACGCTCCAGAGCACTGGGCGAGCCCCTTCTCTCTATGCCATGATCCAGAATATCGTCATGCACCAGGGATGCAGCATGGACCAGCTCAATGGCCAGAGCAGCGCTTATTGACTGGGCAGGAGGGGTGCCGAGAGCCTCTGCAGAGAGAATAAGAATGAGCGGCCTGACCCTCTTTCCCGGCGCGGAAAGCACATAGCTCAGTATCTCCCCCAGAGGGGAATCGGGCAGGTCCCTCACCAGTGCGGCAAGCTCTTTATTGATGAGATGGTACTCATCCCGGGCGGAGAACATCGATCCAAGTAGTCTCAGCCAGGTTATTTAGCTTTTGCTTAGATTATTATAAGCAGAAGAAGCTGACGAAGTGAGAGATTGCCTCAATCCATAGATTTTAGTTCCTAATGAGAGAGGGTATTTTGGAGCAACAAGAGGCTTGCCGGGGTGACTGACCGGCTAAGTGCGCGGCTGCAGACCGCGAGAATTGGGTTCGACTCCCAACCCCGGCCTCATGAAGATTTATAGCACTATCTCCAGAGAGAAAGAGAGATTAAAGACAATTCACAGCGGAAGGATCAATCTATTCGTCTGCGGTCCCACAGTCTACGACGATTCTCACATAGGCCATGCCAGAACCTACATTGCCTTTGATGTGGTAGCCCGATATCTCAAGTACCGGGGCTATAGCGTTTTTTATCTACAGAACATAACCGATGTCGATGATAAGATCATCGCTCGCGCCGCTGAGAAGGGAATCTCGCCCCGCACACTTGCCAGGAGATTCGAGCAGAGGTACCTAGAAGATATGGAGTCTCTGGGTGTCACCAATGTGAACTATTATGCAAGGGCCACAGAGCACATCCCGGAGATCATCTCCCAGATAGAGAGGCTGAAGGAGTTGGGCTTTGCCTATGAGACCCAGACCGGGATCTACTTTGACGAATCCCTTTTCGCGGATTTCGGAAAGCTGTCTCATCAGAGCGCTGAGGAGCTGAAAAAGCACAGAATCGAGCCGGATCCGACCAAGAGGAACAGCGGTGACTTCGCTTTATGGAAAAAGAGGCAAACCGAGGATGGGGGCAGCGGTCATGCTGAAAAGTCCGATCAGTTTGACCATGAGATAGTCTGGGATTCGCCCTGGGGAAAAGGCAGGCCTGGCTGGCACATCGAAGATACAGCCATCACTGAGACCTACTTTGGGCAGCAGTACGACATTCACGGCGGGGCTATGGACCTTATATTTCCCCATCACGAGGCTGAGATTGCCCAGATGGAGGCGGCCTCGGGAAAAAAGCCCATGGTCAGATACTGGATGCACACCGGCTTTCTTAATATCAATGGAGAGAAGATGTCCAAGTCCCTGGGAAACTTTACCACAATCCGGGATATGTTGAAGGTGCATGATGCTCAGGCATTCCGGCTCTTTGTTCTACTCTCCCACTACAGCAGCCCCATCGACTTCTCGCCCGACGCTCTAAAGCAGGCACAAAGAAGCCTGGAGAGGCTGCGACATTCTGCCAGGATCATCGACGAGAGCATTGAAGTCGATGATGATGAAAACCAGGATCTTGAAATGGCTGAATACAGCGATCCAGTTGTGGCTGCTGCTAAAGCGCAGTTCCTGGTGCATATGGACAACGACTTCAATACTCCGTATGCCTTACGCACCCTCTTTGACCTGATAAGGGACATCAACCGGCGCATAAATGAGGAAAGGATATCGCAGAAGGGCTTGATGGAGGCAAGAGAGTTTCTTGATCGAGCAGGTGAGGTTTTAGGATTGAACATCTTTTCTCCTGCGGAGGCAGCTCAGGGGAAGCTAGAGGCTGATGCAGCAGAGAAGCTTGCTGACCTCTTGATCTTTACCAGGCAAAAGCTGAGGGAAAAAAAGGACTGGCAGCTTGCCGATGAGATCAGGAGCCGAATGAATGCGCTTGGAATTTCAGTTGAAGACAATTAAACGAGACCTGCGATCGAGGGGTTTGGATATTCAATACTCCTTTTTTGCCTAATAAGTTAGCTTTAAATATCACTCCAGTTAACAATTGTGATCGGTGAGACAATAAATGAGGGATCGTTTTTGCCGGCGCAAGTCATTCGCCGCATAATCCTAACCTAGATCGCCTGCCGGCCTCAGCCAGGCGCATTGCCGAATTGCTGGAATCAGAGAGCCATCTCACGCAAAAGGAGATTGTAACTAAGACCTATCTTCCTGCCCGGACGGTCAGATACGCACTGAACCGGCTGAAGGAAGAAAACCTTCTCTTGGAGAGATTCTCATTTCGAGACGCCCGCCAGAGTCTCTACAGCCTGAATCTCGAGGGCTCAATTTCGGAGGTGGTTACCTCCTGATCTACTTTTTGAATCTGGATTTCTATTAACGGAGCCATGAATCTGCAAGAGGCTGATAGATATTGAATTGGATTATACATCTCTATAAGGGGTAATATCACATCCTGTGCATGGCAAACACATTGTTTCGGCCATGTCCGGCCTCAGGTCACGTTCCTCCAGAATCCTTTTTGTGGCTCTTGCCAATAAAAGCAGTCTCTCGGAAGAGGGTCGCTTTATGTCGATCTCTCCACTCCTCAAAGGATGTGGTGAAATAGGCCTCAAAATAGGTATCACATCCATATCTGCGAGCTTGGCAACGCCCGCTAAAACGCATTCATCGCTCTCCCCTAGCCCCAGGATGAAGTTGGAGGAGACTCTATTCTTGCCGAAGATTGGCACGGCTTTATCCAGCGACTTGAGGATATGCTCCAGAGACAGACCTGGGCAGACTCTGGAGAAGATCTCAGGATCCATGGTCTCCACGTTATACTTAATCTCAGTTGCACCAGCTTGCTTCAGATCTTGTGAGGAGGTTTCTGTCGGGTAGACGGAGACGCCGATGGGCACATCATATCTGGCTCTCAAGGCCGATACAATCGATACTAACCTTTTTGCCTCTTCTTCTATTGAACTCTCCACTCCGCTGGTGAGGGATATGGCTCTGAGTTGCCCTGTCCTCTTGGCTTCTTGCACGAGCTGGAGTATTTCCTCTCGCTCTTTTGTCTCCCCGGCGAGTTTGGGAACCGGGCAGAACTTGCAGTCATAAACGCACCTGCCACTAATGGTAAGATATGCCTGCTCAGGACAATGGCTGAGGGCGGGCTCAAGGCGGCCGGAGACTATTGGCTTTCCGTCCTTGATCAGCATGACATCAGTGCAGCATCTAATCACCTTGAGCGGAGAATTCTTATTAGCCGCCAGCCTCACCCTATGGCCGCCGGATTTGAAAAAGAATGATTCAATACCGGCTCCGGGACCAGCGCTGGGCCTGGTGGTTCTGACAGCCTCCTTTAATAGCTCCTCGTCGATATCAGCGCTGCCGATGCTCACCAGCAACGCTTTGATCTCAGCATTCATCATCATAAATTCGCCTTCAATCGATTCGCAAATATTATGGAATCACTCTAGGAAATGGCTGTCAGGCCATATGAACGATGGCAATGCGGCAAAATACGTCAAGAAAAAAAAGTTGGTTAATCGAGCCTATCGGGCAATCTCAGTTGCCTGTTGCACTACAGCAGGAGGGCATCGCACAGCTCTGGTCCTGGGGCTTTGATGCGCAATTGCCCAGGGGGCAACTGGCAGCGCAGGAGGATGCACTGCTCTCTCCCTGAGCACAGGTTCCGGTGCAGTTTTGCAGGCATTCTGAAGGCCCGCAGGGTATACCGCCCGGGCAGATGCATGATCCGGCTTGTCCAAGTGCCGATGCCATTCCTGCAAACAGCAGGAGAAGGGATACAACAGCTATTTTCTTCATATTAAACCACTCTCTTCAACTCTTTGAACGCCGCGCGTTCGCAACATAAGCTCATCTTTATGGCATATGACGATTTGGATTCTGGCAATATGCATTGGATTTTTTTGGTCGCCTTCAAACTAAATTGTTATATGATACAATATTTTTTTATCAAATTAAGCTTAATTCCAGCAAGCAATTCTCTGCTCAATGGATCGCCCCTCTCGCTCGATTTGATTTTCTCAAATTGGGTCATGCTTCTGCAGTTAATCGACGAATGTCGTAACTATTCAGCCACCCAGTCGAA
>DAIO01000095.1:0-7676 GCA_002498745.1 Methanosaeta sp. UBA533
ATCAACGCATAAGGGGGTGACTACCTGTTTTTATGATAAGAAACAATTTATATTTTCATAACAGCAATTGCCTGGCAAATACTGAAGGTCCAATACCCCAATCAATGATTACTTGAATGATCAGGGATGCTCAGAGCGAAAAGAAGCAATAGCTGCAGCGCAGTTGCCCAGAATGCTTCCGGCCAGCTCCTGGCTTGGCCAGGGCCCCAATCCGCAGTCCGGGCCAGTGGCAATTAGCCTATCGCCGAACTGGGCATAGGCCTNNCCTGCTCTTCATGATAAGAGGCGATTCCAGGCTGGTGATCTCCTTTTCCAGACGGGGCAGATCTTCCCATAGATTTACTTTATATCTATCATTAAGCTGGGCAGATAGAGAGAAGATATCGGTGCGAGCGATTCCCGCCCTCAGATATGTCCCAGTATCCTCCAGGACCTCCCTCTCGATCAGCTTCAGGTAATCAGGATGAGCCGCTGACTCGACTCCTAAGATGTCTATCCCCAAGACGTGCGCGCACAGCTCGGCATAGAGAGGTGAGTGCAGGTGCACCTCGCAGTGCATTCCCTGACAGGGGCGGCTGGCGATCTCCAGAGCCTCCTGAATCTCTTCCTCAGAGAAGATGATATTGGAGTTCAGGCCCAAGCTCGGCTCGTCCAGTGAGGCAATGGCCATCTTTCCCTCTTCCTTTGCCCATTCCAGGAACCTGGAAACGCTCTCCGCCAGGGTATAAAGAATATCAGTGTAACCCGTTGCACCAAAAGCGGATATGTAGAGCTCAACCGGTCCCGTGACGCAGACCCGCACCTTCTGACCGGGAGGGACGGCTTCTAGCTCCAGTATCTGTGCATTTTCTCTCCTGATCAGAAAGGGGCTTTCCGTCATCTTCGGATCCTTAATGGGGTCCATGAACATGCGAATCATATCCCGGAGCTGAGGATAGGTGGGAATCTCCACCCCGGCATGGATCTTCTCGGCCAGAATCTGGCCTACGAGTTGCAGATACCGATCCCTGGACAGGCCATCCAGCTTAACTCCCCTGGGCAGGGGATAGCTGCCGATATCATCGAAGAATATTCTCTCCTGCTCCATCCTATTGCCTCCCGTAATCGATCAGAAAAAGCCCTTCAGATAATCCTTCAGTGAAGCGTAGCTGCCATCTATCTTCAGGTAGTGCTCCTCTTTCTCATCAAGACTGGCCATGGCCGGAGGAAGAGAGGGATTCACCCCTGTGAGGCGCACGATCTCATCCGGGAACTTGGCCGGATCTGCCGTTTCCAGGGAGACTGCGGGGCTCCAGTCTCCGAATTCATTAAGATACCTCACCAGCCCCGCCCATCCCACCGCCCCATGGGGCTCGAGGAGGACTTTGTACTGAGAGTAAGCCTCTCTGATGGTCTGGCGGGTCTCCTCATCGCTGATAGATACGGCATAGATCTCCTCGCGCATGGCGGAGAGGTCCGGCTGCCTGGCTACCTGTCCGGTCTCATCCATTTGGCCGCCGTAAAGGGAGAAGAGCCGGGCAAGGTTACTGGGATGGCCGACGTTCATGGCATTGGAGATGCAGTTCCTGCTCGGCCGGATTGGCTCATAGACGCCGGTCTGCATGAAGCGAGGAAACTCGTCGTTCTCATTGGTGGCCGCCACGAACTTTTTCACAGGAAGGCCCATCTTCAGAGCGATAAGACCGCCCATCAGATCGCCGAAGTTTCCGCTGGGAACAGAGAAGACCACCTTCTCTCCTCCGGGTGCGACCCGGGAATGAGCATAGAAGTAATAGACCGCCTGGGGCAGCAGCCGACCGACATTTATGGAGTTGGCTGAGGAGAGCTCGAGTCCCTTGAGCTCCGGATCGACAAATGCCTGCTTGACCAGGGCCTGACAGTCATCGAACTTGCCGGTTACGGCCAGAGGATAGATGTTCTTGCCAAGTGTGGTCATCTGCCGGCGCTGCCTTTCCGTAACCTCCCTCTCCGGGAATAGCACTATCACCTTGATATTCTCCAGGCCATAAAATGCATGCGCTACCGCAGAGCCGGTGTCCCCAGAGGTGGCAGTTAAAATAATCATGCTCCTTCCCTCCTCTTTGAGGAAGTACTGCATCAGCCTGCCCATCAGCCTGGCGGCAAAGTCCTTGAATGAGCAGGTAGGACCGCGATCCAGCCGCAGCAGATACTTGCAGTCATAGACCCGCTCCAGGGGAACCTCATAGCTGTAGGCGTCTTTTAGCATCTCCTCTAGAGCCGATTCTTCCACCAGGTCGCCGAGATATGGCTTGATGACCTGGTAAGCGATCTGATGATAGCTCATCTGAGGAAAATTTCGGATGGTTTCCGGGGAGAGAGAAGGGAACATCTCGGGCATATAGAGCCCCTTATCCGGGGCCTGGCCTGCCAGGAGGGCTCTTTTGAAGTCCACCCGATCCAGGTGGCCATTGGTGCTGAAGAACTTGATTAGAGACATAGTCCTTTGTGGTTGGGATAGACTTATCTTTAAGTCTTCGCCATTTGACCGATTGAGTTCAAGCTTTTGATCTTTCGCAATAGTCTGCCAGAGCCCTCAAGATATCGGTATCCTTGAGCATTCCCATCAGCTTGCGGCTCGTTTTAACCACCGGCATCTGATCGATCCGGTTCTTGCGCATCACAGCAGCGCAGTCGCTCACCTTGTCCGTCTTGAATGCCGTCTTTGGCGGGACCATTGCCTCGCGTACGGGTATATCGCGCAGCTTTATCCTGGAGACGGTGTAATACTTATTGATTGTCCGCATCACCCGGTCCCACATCCAGGCATCCTCCCCACCGTCTGCGGACATGTCCGTCTTCTCCACCGAATCCTCGATGACGCTGGCCTTGATTAGATCCCTGTCAGAGATCATGCCCACCAGCTTCAGGTCGGTATCTATGACCGGACAGGCTTCGACAGCCGCAAACTCCATGATCGATCCTGCCACCGGCAGGGGCATCTCGCTCCAGAGGACAACCGTTTCCTTCTCCAGGTACGGCTCTATGCTCTCCTCTATGTTCATGCCCTCTGCCACCCGGACGATGTCCGCCACAGTGATAAGACCCACCAGCTCTTTGCCCTCAACCACAGGAAGACGCCTTATCTTATGCTGGATAAGAATCTTTGAAGCCTCAACTATGCTCCTGTCCGGGCTTATCAAGACCGGATCGCGGGTCATGAGCAGAGCGGTCTGGTCCTCCTCCCGATTGCGGAGCAGATCGGATCGGGTTATGATCCCCACCACCTCTCCTTTCTTCACCACCGGCAGGCCGGAGACCTTCCGGTCTTGAAGGGCCTTCAAGACATCGTCCCTGTTTCCGGGGATCTCGGCATAGGCGACCTCCCGAACCATCACATCTCTGACAAGAATCTTCAAGACTCTTCCCTCGGAACAGTCAAAACGGGAATCCTGGAGTTGCGTACCACCTTCTCAGCCACGCTTCCCAGGAGGAATTTGTCAAGGCCAGTGCGTCCCACAGCGCCGACGATTATTACATTTGCCCCCTTTTTCTTAGCATAGCTAATGATCTCATCGCTGGGATTGCCTTCCACAACTGCTCCATCGAAGTCGACGCCATTCTTCTCCGCCAGCTCCTGGACCTGTTTTATCGCTTCCTTTCCCTCCTTGAGCAGAAGCTCTTTGATGCTGAACAGCAGCATATCATCTGGCAGATGAGCTGTCCTTTGCGTGTCCGCTACATAGACGGCATAGACCTTTCCTCCTGAGATCTTTCCCAGCTCCACTGCTACTTTTGCCGCTCTCAATCCGTGCTCCGATCCATCGGTTGCCGCTAGAATCTTCTCGAACATGATCCACCCCAATAATTAAAGCTAGAAGATCGCTAATATATCAGTTGGCTCGGCCCTCCGCACAATGCTGCGGAGAGGATGAGTCGATCCCCAAAGGTTGTTTGAGCTTCCGTTGATGACCATCACCTTTGCCTCTTTTCCTTCCCTTATGGACCCGAGCTTCTGATCAAGCCCCATTATTTCAGCGCCATTTAGAGTGCACATCTTAAATACCTGTCTATCGTCATGCAGCAAAGCCCTGCTGATCAGATGCATCTCCATGAACATATTCGGAGAGTTGAGCATCACATTGTCCGTCCCCACTCCAACAGTTATCCCCAGTTCAATCATCCTCTTCACATTGGGAAGGCCTGAGCCGGTGATCAGATTCGATCGGGGGCAGATCACCAGAGCAATGCCCTTCTGGGCCGCAGATCTGAGGTCAGACTCCTCTGCTCGGCTCATATGCACCAGATGATCGGGCAAAAGTGAGAAGGCATCAGGTATATCGTCTCTGGCTGACTCGCCCGCATGGATGGCCAGCGCCTTGCTCGCCCGGCGCGCCTCCAAGATCATTCTCTGGATAATGTGGGGATCGAAATCCCTGGTGCTGCTTATTCCCAGGCCATAGCAGCCTTCCGGCGTCTCTGTCTCTCCCTGCGCTGGCCGGCCAAAGACGCGCACGAGGAGGGGCATATCCTTTGCAGCCTCCTGCAGCATCCTGACTCCTGCCTCGCCTCCCTCGCGGAAGTCAGCAAAGGCATAGGTGCCCGAATCCACCATCTGGGCCAGGCTTCTTCTCATGCCCTCAATGAGACGCTCATGCGGCGTCTTACTCAGCAGGCTTATTTTCAGGCCTTTTGGGCCGACAAGCTCGGAGAGGGGGAGGAATGGAGGATCCTTGAATGCCGAGTCGCCCAGATGAATGTGAGAATTGACAAAACGAGGGCAGACTATTCCCTCAAGATCGGCGTCAACCTGCCCGGTGCCCGCTTCCTTTATGATTCCGTCCCGGATGCTGATGTAGCCCTCAATGGGCTGGAAATCATCGCCATAGATTATGGTTCCCTGCAGAATGAGCTCATCCTGTTTGAGCCTGGCTGCACCAGGCGGAGCTACTTTGGGCTTGGCGATATTTGACATGGCTATGGTTATAAGACGAGGCAATGTATTTAGCTTCTCATAGTAGAACAAAAGGATCAGAATAAGAATACGGCGAGAATATGACGGCGGAGATCATTTGAACAGGCCATTTGTTTTCATAAACAGCGCCATGAGCGCGGACGGCAAGATCAGCTCAAGAGACCGCAGACAGATAAGGATCTCGGGCAAAGAGGATCTAATGAGGGTAGATGAGCTGCGGGCTGCAAGCGATGCCATCATGGTGGGGGTGGGGACGGTTCTGGCAGACGATCCCGGGCTGAGGGTCAAATCCAGGATCTTGCAGGAGAAGAGAACGGTTATGGGGCGGTCGAAAGAGCCCTTTCGAATTGTGGCGGACAGCAACGCTCGAACTCCGGCCAATGCAAAGATCCTCGGGCCTGGCTGCATGATCGCAGTATCCTATTCTGCCCCTGAGGAGAGGCTGGATAGGCTTCGACCTGGCTGTGAGATAATCAAATGCGGCACCGAAATGGTGGACCTGCCAGGGCTCATGGAAGAGCTGTATAACCGGGGGGTAAGGCGCCTTATGGTGGAAGGCGGCGCACGCCTCAACTGGTCATTGATAGAGCTTGGCCTGGTCGATGAGATTTACATCTACATAGGAGGGCTGATAATAGGGGGAGAGAGAGCTCCCAGCCTGGTAGATGGCCCTGGATTTCGGAATTCCTTTCCCAGGCTCAGCCTCCAGTCTGTTCAGAGGCTGGATGAGGGCCTCCTGCTTCAGTGGGAGCTTCATGCGGGCATCACCCCTGCCCCCCAATGACCACAGTAGCGAAATATGGCAATCTGCTGGCCTATCAGGCCCGTGAGTTGCTCGTAGAGGCTCTCATCTGCAGAGTGGCTCTTGCCTGATGTAAAGAATACCTGAACAAGGCCGCCGCCAACGGGCTACACCCTCTCCAGGATGCCGCCCATGGACCGGCCCGGAGGGGAGGATTGTAGTATTGGAGCGCAAACAACTGCTTGCCAAGGCGCTCATTCTGGCTGCACCTCCTGCTTTGACAAGTACTGTTTCGCTTTTGCAGTCGGCCAGACTTGAATGATTCCTGGGGGTTTATTCAGCCTCAAGAAACCGCATTCTGCTAATCGATCAATAGCCCGAGAGAGGGTTGAATCTACGCCCATCCCGGATTCTAACAGCTCGCGATAGACCTCGCGCTTGTGTGCGCCTGGTTTGGCTATATCAGCCCTGAGCAAATCTTTTGGCTCCTCGCTATTTAGCATGGGTGAGCTTGAATCGCTGATTCTCTGCGTCTCGGTGCCTCTGTGGTGAACCGCTATGCTCTGACCCAACCACAGAGACACAGAGGAACAGAGGCCATATTCTCTGCCTGGACTCACCCACATAATTCAGCGAAGAGCCTTTCCTTTATTCCTACTGATAGCGTTCACAATCGGACGGAATATGACCGTGAAGGAGCTCTTTCCCGGGCTCATGGGCATGGCCATCTTCTTCACCTCCACGGCTGTGGGTCCGGCAATTCTGCCCTGGGAAGCGCGCTCCAAGACGCTGGAACGGCTGGTATCCTCTCCGGTGGAGGTCTGGGCCCTTCTTCTAGGAGACGTCTTCGCTTCGTTCGTCTTTGGATTGCTGATCTCCCTCATACCCCTGGCCGTCGCCGTATTGATGGGCGTAGAAGTTGCTCACCTCCTGGTCTTCTGCCTGGGCATGATTTTGGCAACCATCTGTTTTGCATCGTTGAGCATATTGCTGTCAGTCTATCCGCCTACGGATGTGCCTGCCACTGTGATGATGCTATCCTCGCTAGTGAGGTTTCCCCTGGTCTTCATCAGCGGTGTTTTCGTCCCGGTAGAAGAGATGCCTGCATGGGGGCAAACCATCGCATCAGCTTCACCGCTAACCTATTTCATTGACCTGGCAAGATATTCGACAACGGGCATAAGTTATTACTCGCTTCCCATAGATCTGGTCGTCCTGGCGGTGTCCACCCTGCTCTTCCTTGTGGTTTCCATAAAGCTTCACGAGAGGTTCCTGCCTCAGCGTCTGTCATAGGTGGAGTTGGTCGTACGAGGGAGTCTGCAGTATGAATGAGTCTATAGAATGGATGATTCTATATAGATATGGAAGCAAAACCATTTATACTTGGAAAGCAAACTGACTCTATCAGAGTGGGCAAATAGCTGCAAATTTAAGAGAGACTTGCCAGGGATCAAAATGGAGCATATCCATCAGAAATATAGCCTCTCAGATATACGTATATGTAGAGCGTAAAGCAACCTAAAGTTAAGCGTAAGGCTTAATATTTGGAAGGAGATGACCCGTGAAGCATGCTTTAGCTATTATCCTGGTTGGATTGGTTTTGATCTTTTGCACTCCCCTGAAGGCTCTTAGCGAATCGGAGACTGTGGTAGCAGCCGATGATATAATGATCAAAATGAGGCTGGGCTTGCCAGTGGAGTACGAAAATGCGGTCATAAAAGGAAACCTTACATCTGATCGGCTGGGTATGACTGCCAAGCAGATCTTGCGCATCCCCTTTGAGGTGAAGATGCCGCCATCCAAGCAGGTGCAGGTCAATTCATCTGTCGTGATCAAAAATTCCATAATATGCGGCAGAGTGGACTTTAACAACACACAATTTCATAAGCAGGTCCGCTTCGAGAATGTGTTTTTTGTCGAAAATGCATTATTTGTAAACTCAACTTTCAATGACGATGCTGCATTTGATCATTCTATATTTTCCCATGAGAAACATTCGGA
>DAIO01000126.1:0-9194 GCA_002498745.1 Methanosaeta sp. UBA533
CCCATTATGGGGAGCTGGAGCTGTCGGGAATAGCCATCCGCTCGGAGGGAAAGATCGGGGCCATATCCCTCTTTGAGGGGCTGAACGAGGATACAGCGCTGGTCCACTTCGAGAAGGGGCTCCCTGACTGCAAAGGAATCTACCGGGCGATAAATGCCGAGACGGCAAGGATCCTGGCCAAAAAATACACCTACATCAACCGGGAGAGCGATATGGGTGTGGAGGGGATCCGGGAGGCGAAGATGCGCTATCATCCTCATCACATGGTCCAGGTGCATATGCTCGGCCGGGAAGAGTTGGAGAAGGTGGTCTGACCAAACTCATTTGCCGCTTTTCAGGATTGAAGGCAAGGTTCAAATGAGGGAAGGATCATCAGGGGTCTGGAGCTGATTTAATTATGCACAGCCATGATCTGAGCCATGATCCGAAGGGCCATGACCTGACCCATCATGAGGTAGAGCACCTGCTGGAGCACTGGATAGAGCATAACGAGAGCCATAGCGTATCCTTTAAAGAGAGGGCCGCTCAGGTTGCCAGGGTGAGTGAATTGGCCGCCCAGGACATAAACCGGGCAGCCGAGCTCATGGACGAGTGCACAGAGATGCTGAAGAAGGCCCTGAAGGATCTCTAGAAGAGCTGCAGGATCTTAAGAGGAGTCGTAATAATGGAATTGGTCTATATTTATCCCATGGATAAAAGCAAAGATATGCAAAAGATGCTGGACGAGGAGTTCTGGAAGCGCCTGGGGCCCACAGTGAGGGACTGCAAAGCCATGGGCCTGGACAAAGATGGCATGTGCATCTACATCAAAGTCAAGGACGAGCTGGCAGCAGAAGCCAAAAAGCTCCTGGCAGATACGGCAGCCGAGGAACTCAAGGGCGAGGAGGGCGAGGCCCTGCTAAAAGCCTTCCGGGACGAGGCAGAAGCGGCAGAAGCAGGGATGGGGGCGATGTTCGGCTAAGGCCGGACTGCTCTTAAAAAGACTTCCTGCAAATGAGTGGCTCGAAAAAAGTAAGAGATCTGATACATCCTCCGCCTAGCTGACGGCCAGAGTTTTAATTATTTGGGTGGTGTTATCCTCATCAAATGACGATACCAGCAGAGCATAAGTCGTTCTATCCAGGTTCCAGATAGAGATATTGTAGACACCATGGGGCATCTGAGCGTCTTCATCCGCAGAACTCATTGTGGTGACGCTAACATTTCTGCCCCTGCTATCAGCAGCCATCCATTTGCCGATCTCTGTATCGCCGTTTTCCTTTGCAGCCTCCACCCCTCCGATGAGGAATAGTTCGGACAGAGCGTCTGGATTCATCTTGGTGAGGATCTCGTCAAATATGGTCAGTATGGATACAAAGGCAGACCCCGTCTGGGCGGTGTCGTTGATGAAGAAGTCATTTGATATCATCCCGCTGCTGCTGGCATCAACATTGCTGCTGACGATCTCGTAGCTCGGCCCAATGTCAATGGAGAGGTTCTTATCGCAGACCGTCAGGACACTTGATTCCAGAGCCGATACAGGCAAAGCAAGGCAGGCCAGCAGAACGATGCCGGTCAGAAAGGCGGCAAGAGATTTCATGTTTGGCCGAATTAGCGATTAATATATAAGAATTTTGTGAGATTGTGCCTCAGTGGTGAGTTGCTATGCTCTGACCCAACCACAGAGACACAGAGACACAGAGGAACAGAGGCCGTATTCTCTGCCTGAACTCACCCACATAATTCAGCGAAGAGCCAAAAAAATGACCGTCCAGGCCGTCAGATGGCCTGGATCTCCTCTTTGGTGGCGATCTTGATGCTATTTTCGCCCAGCACCTTGCGGGCCTTGGCGATATCGTCCACCCGCAGGATGAGCATGGCCCTCTGCGCCTTGGCGGTGACGAAGGCATAGGCGTAATCCACATTCACCAAATTCCCTCCCAGGGTATTGACGATCTCATACAGGCCACCGGGCTGATCCTTCATCTCCACCGCCAGCACATCGGTCATGGAGACGGTAAAGGCGTTCTCCTTCAGGACCTTATACCCCTTCTCAGCATCGTCCAAGACCATGCGAATGACCCCGAAATCGCCCGCCTCGGCGATGGTTAGGGCGCGGATGTTCACTCCGGCATCCGACAGCGTCTTGGCAACCTTTGCCGTCCTTCCCGGCCGGTTTTCCACAAAGAGCGAAACCTGCTTTATCTCAGACATCTATAATAGCCTCCTAAACCTTTCTGTTATCTGTCACTCTCTTGGCCTTGCCCATGGATCGGGGGATGGTTCCGGGCTCCACCAGATCCACCTTTGCTGCTATGTTCAGCACCCCTTTCAGCTCCTTGGAGACCTTGTTCTCCAGCTTCATCAGGTCGCCGATCTTATCCGAGAAGCCGGACTCTGTCAGCTCCACCCGCACGGTCATCATATCCAAAGGCCCCTTGCGGTCGACGATTATCTCCCAGTGGTCTCCCACCTCAGGAATTCTCATCAGCACCGACTCCACCTGGCTGGGGAAGACATTGATTCCCCGGATGATGAGCATGTCGTCCGTCCGGCCCATGATCCTCATGATACGCGGGTGGGTTCGGCCGCACTCACAGACCTCGTTGCTCATTATGGAGAGGTCGCCAATTCTATAGCGGATGAGAGGCAGTGCGAACTTGTGCAGGGTGGTGAAGACCAGCTCACCCTGTTCCCCCTCAGCTACCGGCTCGCCGGTATCCGGATCCACCACCTCGGTGAGGAACATATCTCCCCAGACGTGGATGCCGTTCTTCGCATGGCATTCGGTGAAAAGAGGCCCTGAGATCTCGCTCGTCCCGTAGATGTCATAGGCATTGATTCCCGTATTAGCCTCGATTCTCTTGCGGGTTTCAAGAGACCAGGGCTCCGCCCCGAAGATGCCCACCTTAAGCTGGGTATCGTTCCTGATGGAGACGCCCATCTTCTCTGCCACCTCCATGATGTGCAGGAAATAAGATGGGGTGCAGGCGATGGCTGTGGTGCCCAGGTCCTGCATCAGCTCGATCTGCCGCTCGGTGTTGCCCGTGCCGACGGGCAGGACGGCAGCGCCCATGCGCTCTGCGCCATAGTGCAGCCCCAGGCCGCCGGTGAAAAGGCCGTAGCCGTATCCCACCTGGACCACGTCATCCCGGGAGAGCCCCAAGGATGTCAGTGCCCTGGCCAGCGACTCAGACCAGGTCTCGATATCGCCCCTGGTGTAGCCGACCACCGTCGGCTTGCCTGTCGTGCCGCTGGAAACATGGTAGCGCACCACCTGGTTTTTGGGGGCGCTGAACATGCCTGTGGGATAGTTGTCTCGCAGATCTGCCTTTTTGGTGAAAGGCAGCTTCGTCACATCTGCCAGGGTCTTGATATCCTCTGGCATTATGCCTGCCTCTTTGAACCTCTGCCGGTAAAAGGCGGAGTGGTCGTACACATAGCGCACTACGAACTTGAGCCTGTCCTCCTGAAGGGAATGCAGGTCCTCAAGGGGCATGCGCTCAATATGAGGGTCCCAGTAACCGGACATTGATTATCAACCTGGTTCAGTGATGGCAAGGGTGCATAAAAAGCAATCGATTGCATCTCAGAATAGATCAAGAGTGTTACCTTTTAGATCCTGCCAGCCGCAAAAGCTGCCTGGGGAGCCGTCAATGTCTTCTGCAGGCATTTCATTGATTCATTTTCGATCCTCTATATATGGCCACAATAGCGCTTATGATACATAAGCCTCCTGCGATCATCACCACTCTGCTGATGCTGCTTGCGAGGATCGCAGGGCCGGCATCGGATATGGTCCCATAGTAACCGGCCTCGGCCATCTGCAGCGAGACCAGAAGGCCGGAGAGGGAGACTCCAAGTGCCATTCCCAGGTTTCTGATGGTGGCGGTGAAGCTGGAGGCGATGTTGATCTTGGAGACGGGCAGGGCCCTCATCAGCTCGGTATTGTTGGGGCTCTGGAAGAACGCGGCTCCCAATCCCATGAAGACGAAGCAGATCAAGAGCTGCCTGATGTCAGTTGTCACACCCATTGCCAGGAATCCCAGAGCGATCATGGAGAGGGCCATGATCGACATTCCCAGAGCTGCCAGGTACCTGAACTGATGCCTGTCGTATACGGCACCGGTCAGGGGCGCACCGAAGACGGTGATGGCCGGGACGATAAGAAAGATCAGTCCCACCTGCGAAGCAGTATAGCCCCTTACCCCCTCAAAATAGAACGGCCCGAGAACGGTTATCATCAGGTTAGCCACGAAGAAGAGGATCAGACTGATGCTGGGCAGGACAAACATCCGGTAGCGGAAGATGGAAAGGTCCAGCAGGGGTGACTTCTGCCTGGACTCGTTGATTATGAATCCGAGGAGGGATAGGACAAAGATCAGGGCCAGGAGGAGTATGGGCGGCGTCGGGGCAAAGCCATAAGAGAGCTGGCCGAGAAATGTCATCATGGAGACGATGAGCGCGATCAGGGTCAGGCCGCCTATCCAGTCCACCTCCAGGCTTTTGGATCTCGTCTCCTCGATTCTCAGGTATCTGGCAGAGAGGAGGAGCTGGACTATGCCTATGGGCACATTGATCAGAAAGATGTAGCTCCAGCCTAAGAGGTCCACTATGAAGCCTCCCAGAGTTGGCCCGAGAATGCTGCCTATGGCCACCGTCGATCCGATGTAGCCCATGGCCCGGCCCTGCTCGCTCTTGGGAAAGGCGAGGAATATTATCGCCGCGCTTATGGAGAACATCATCGCCCCACCAGTAGCCTGAAAGATCCGGCATAAGACCAGCATCTCCAGGCTGGCGGATATGCCGCAGGCAAGAGAGCTTGCGGTGAAGAGGCCCAGCCCCAGCATGAAGAGCCTGGCTTTTCCCACCCGCTCAGCCACCTTTCCGAATATCAAGAGCAGGCTCGTGATAGTCACCAGATAGGCGGTCATGATCATCTGGGACTCGGCGATGGACACCCGGAAGTGCTCGGTTATGGTGGGCAGGGCGATGCTGACCACGGAGCCATCGAGAACGGCCATCAGGACGCCGGTCAGGACTAAAACCAGGACGATGTAGCGGTTCTTGCTGCCCGCCTCCAGTTCTCTATCCTGATATTCTGCATTCAGTTCTGTTGAGCCGGATCCCATATCTCAAGGGCCTTGTACCAAGGGCTTAAAAAGAGTTCCGCAAAGTTGATAGCCCGCAATTCCCCATTCAAAAGTTAAGAACGCACAAATAGCCAAGATTTTTAAGGTCCAGAATTTAAAAAGGCTTCTTTGATGACAGAGGTCCGAGATCCGGTGCACGGTTACGTCAAGCTGGAGGGCCTGGCCCTGGAGATTGCCAATACCCCTCAGATGCAGAGGCTCCGCTGGATCAAGCAGCTGGGTCTGGCAAACCTGGTCTATCCCGGGGCCAACCACACCCGTTTCGAGCACAGCCTGGGAGCCTACCATATGGCCTCTCTGCTCACCGACCACCTCGGCCTGGATGAGGACGACCGCTTGCTTGTGGGCGCTGCAGCCCTCCTGCACGACGTAGGCCACGGCCCCCTCTCTCATGCCACAGAGTCCGCCCTGGCACCCTTTCTGAGAACAGAGCACGAGAGCGTCATCGAGATTCTGAAAAAAGGAGATCTGGGGGAGGTGCTGGATAGACACGGCTTCAAGCCAACCGATATCCAATCCTTCATCCACGGCCAGGGCAAAGGCCAGATCGTGAGCGGCGAGATCGATGTCGACCGCATGGACTACCTGATCCGGGACGCCCACTATACCGGCGTGGCCTATGGGGTGATAGACCGGCTGAGACTCCTGCAAAAGATGACACTCCACCAGGGCCAGCTGGCGGTGGAATCTGGTGGGGTGCAGGCAGCAACGTCGCTTCTCATCTCCCGGCTGCTCATGCACCCCGCGGTATACTACCATCACGTCTGCCGCATATCTGAGTGCATGATCTCCTCAGGCATCAGAAGAATGATAGAAGATGGCATATCCAGCGCCTCAAAGGTGAAGGAGATGGACGACATCCAGCTTTTCACCGCCCTGGAGATAGCGGGCGGCCATCCCGCAGAGATGGCCTCTCGCATAAGATCTCGCAAGCTATTCAAAAGAGCCGTCTATGTGGATCTGGAAAACCTGGAGCCTTCGCTGCTGAGGGTCAGCGAGAAGACCATCGCTCAGGAGATAGCGGCGGAGGCAGGAGTGGATCAAGATAGCATCTTGGTGGACAATCCACCCCTGCCCGATAGCTCTGAAGGCAATTTTCCCGCCCTGGTTGGGGAAGAGACTAGACCCCTGCGAATGGTCTCCCCCCTGGTGAGCATCCTGGAAAGAGCCCAGAGGGCCACCTGGCGATTCGGCGTCTACGCCCCAGCGGAATTGAGGGATGACGTGGCAAAAGCTGCCAGAAGGTGCTTGAACCTGAAGAAGAGCACTGTGCAGCATACATTCTCAGACATCGATAACGATTACCTTTAAGTCAAAAGAAGAGAGATTGATTCCAATGGCATTTTCCGGAGAAGGTAGGGGATTAAACAAGAACATACTGGTCAAGACTATCCAGACGATGAATCAGCACCTGCCAAACAGGCGGGTCAATCTGACCGAGCTCTTGGCAATGGAGAAGCCCGGAATCCGGGGAAAGGATAACACCTTTTTCGTTATTGACAAGTCCGAGCTGAAGCTGATCTCCGAGTCAGTCCCCAGATTCCTATGGAACCGCCTCAGACTGCCGATGCTCATTGAGATGTCCCCTGATTTCGGCAGTGGTGGAGCCCGCATTCAGGGTGAGGCAGAGGTGGAGATGGTAAGCAAGATACTGGGCAAAGAGAGGCCGATGGACAAACAGATCATAATCTACCTTCCCGATGTGCGAGAGCTTCGCCGAAAGCTTCCCACAACGACACAGTATGCATTCATTACCAATCTCCGGGACAGAAGTATCAGCGACTGAAGGATCGATCAAATCAAAGATAGCGGTGGAGGATTATATGGCAGAAGATAAGCTGGCAGAAGGCGCAAGACGGTTTGCAGAGAAGATGAACGCAGGGGCCTACAAAGAGGCGGCAAAGATCAAGTCGGATCTGGGCCTTCCGAACTCGATGCTCCAGGATGCGGTGAAGTCGGCATACGATGCCAGTATGAAGAAGGGGGATTATTCTCTGGCTGCCGAACTGGCCAAACAATATGATCTTCCCAGCGACCATCGTCTGGAAGCCGCTCAGAGATCGTTTTACAGAAAGATAGACAGCGAGTTCTACCGGGCAGCAGCGGAGTACGCCAAGGAGTTCGGGCTGCCAGAGGATATGGTCCGGCAGGCGGCCATCCAGGCTTTCAATAAGAGCATGAGCATGGGCATGGTCAAGAACGCTGCTGAAGTCGCCGATGACTTCGACCTCCCCAGACCAATGAAACAGGAGGCAGCAAAGAAGTCCTTTGAGCAGCATATGCAAGCCGGCCTCTACCGCAAAGCCCTGAAGATCGCCCAGAAGTACGACCTTCCGGAAGAGATGGTGGCAGAGGCAGAGAAGAAGATATCCTGAAAGATATACCCAAGCCGGATAAATCTGCTTGAAGCCGTCCTGATTTTCAATTCCCAAGATATGTCGAAAGTAGTGCTGACTATAGGCGGATCGGATTCAGGGGGAGGCGCCGGAATCCAGGCGGACATCAAGACATTTTCCGTCCTGGGCCTGCATGGAACATCCGCCCTGACCGCCATCACCGCCCAGAACACCCAGGGAGTGCAGCACGTCTATGCACTCTCTCCCGAAGAGGTAAGAGCGCAGCTCGAATCGATCACAGAGGACTTTTCCATTGCCTGGGCCAAGACCGGTATGCTCCACTCGGCAGATATTGTGGATGCAGTAGCCGATCACCTCCAGGCGAATGATATTCCTTTGGTCCTGGATCCGGTGATCGAGGCTGAGGCTGGCGGCAGGCTCCTTCGGCCCGATGCGGTATCTGCCCTGAAAGAGCGTTTGATCCCCCTGGCAGGGGTGGTCACCCCCAACATCTTCGAGGCAGAAGCTCTTTCTGGAATCCGCGTTCGCGACATGGATAGTGCTGCTCATGCCGCCCGCGGTATCATGAGCCTGGGGGCGCAAGCGGTGATCGTCAAGGGAGGGCACCTGGATTGCACCGATCTGCTCATGGTGCGCAACAAGTCCACTCTTCTGCCCTCAGAAAGGATATCCGGAGAGAACCACGGCATTGGATGTACCTTCTCTGCCGCTTTAACCTCTTTTCTTGCCATGGGCTGCTCAATTGAAAACGCCGCCCGGAATGCAAAGGAGTTCGCAAAGAGTGCCCTTCGCGGAAGCCTTAGGGTGGGAAAGGGGGTGGGCCCAGTGAACCAGTCTGCAGCCCTGAGAGTTGAGGCGAGCCGTTACCGGGTTCTGTGCGATCTGGAAGTGGCAGTGGATCTGCTGGAAAATTCTCACGAGCTCTTCGATCTCATGCTGAAGGGAGGAGCAGGGCCTGCCATGGCCATTCCCGGTGCCAGATGCCCTGAGGATGTGGCAGCGCTGGAGGGAGGATTAACAAAGATCGAGGAGAGAGTATGCCGTTTTGGAGGATTTCGATTCGGTGGCAGGAGCGATAGCGCTTCTGTGATCCTTGCCGCAATGAAAATAGACCCTCTGGCAAAAGCGGCCATCGATTTAGAGCCAAATGCCCTCCTATCCTGCAGAGAGCTTGGCCTCCCGATAATAGATCGCGCTCGATTGGATGAACTGGCAGCAATTGGCCAATGCCATTTGAAGGGCGAGGAGGAGCTGAGCGAAGGGGAAGGCCGAGCTCTACTGCCCGCTGCGATATGTGATGAGGGCGTCCTGGGTAAAGAGCCCAGGCTTTATCTGCTTGGGGCTTCAGCATCCTTGCTGGTCGAACTGTTGGCCAGTCTTGCCGGCGTCCAGGGTTTGGGCAACCAGCAGGATGATAGTAAGATATAAATTGTGGAGCAAGGATGCACAAAGGATTGATCTAGCTGGAGTGTTGATTATGGGAAGCGTAAAGCCTAGTTATATTAAGAATTTCGCGATGGACCTGTTGAGAACCTACGAGAGCTCATTTAGCCCTGACTTTGAGCAGAACAAGCTGAGGGTATCGGAGTATACCGATATCAAGAACAAAACCATTCGCAACCGCGTAGCAGGCTACATATCCAATGTTATGAGGCAGAGAAGTACGAGAAGAGAGGTCGAGGTTGATGTATAGCGGCGTGCTTCC
>DAIO01000127.1:0-23371 GCA_002498745.1 Methanosaeta sp. UBA533
TTCGTGGAACTTGCTCTTGATGTTCGGGCGTGAATAGTTTGGTCACCTTGATCTGCCTCCGGTTTCAATCCTTGTTTTCGTGGAACTTGCTCTTGATGTATTGAATGGGCCACTGTACGGCCCCCTCCCTATTAGTTTCAATCCTTGTTTTCGTGGAACTTGCTCTTGATGTGAGTATGGCATACAGGCGGGCGATCTGGTGGAACTGTTTCAATCCTTGTTTTCGTGGAACTTGCTCTTGATGTGATTTGCATGAATCTGATGATGTTACCAGTTTATGGTTTCAATCCTTGTTTTCGTGGAACTTGCTCTTGATGGAGATAACGGTTCCTCGAATGAGAGATGTTTCGCCTGGTTTCAATCCTTGTTTTCGTGGAACTTGCTCTTGATGGAATAGATGACAATAAAGACATTGTGCGAAGTCTGGTTTCAATCCTTGTTTTCGTGGAACTTGCTCTTGATGCCTTTCAGCCCACACCCCCCATCTGGGTGGGATCGTAGTTTCAATCCTTGTTTTCGTGGAACTTGCTCTTGATGCTTTGCCAGGCGAAAGTGCCCTGGAACAATCCTGTTTCAATCCTTGTTTTCGTGGAACTTGCTCTTGATGCCTGAGATGAAAACCGTCTTCAGAGGAATTGAGGGGTTTCAATCCTTGTTTTCGTGGAACTTGCTCTTGATGTCCGCCAAAGACATCGCACTGTTCAAATTTTCTTCTAGTTTCAATCCTTGTTTTCGTGGAACTTGCTCTTGATGTCCACACTGCCAATGGCACTCCGGACCGATAGGCCGGTTTCAATCCTTGTTTTCGTGGAACTTGCTCTTGATGAAAAAGCGACTTACACCCACCTTACAAGAGGACTTACGGAGTTTCAATCCTTGTTTTCGTGGAACTTGCTCTTGATGGAAGAAAGGGCGCCGACGCTCGAAGAGGAAGAAGGTAGTTTCAATCCTTGTTTTCGTGGAACTTGCTCTTGATGCTTGCACCTCTGGTCTCAGCTCCACCCACCAGAGATCCCAATGTTTCAATCCTTGTTTTCGTGGAACTTGCTCTTGATGTATAGCCCAAACTATCTCCGGCGGAGCCATCATTGTCGTTTCAATCCTTGTTTTCGTGGAACTTGCTCTTGATGTGCTCTCGTGTGCCTCGCGGCCCTCATCGCTTCCCACTGGTTTCAATCCTTGTTTTCGTGGAACTTGCTCTTGATGTCATCACCCTGAACAGCAATCCCCAGACGATAGGGATGTTTCAATCCTTGTTTTCGTGGAACTTGCTCTTGATGTGCCTCTTTGGAACCACCAAACCGCCAACTGGGATGTTTCAATCCTTGTTTTCGTGGAACTTGCTCTTGATGTGTATGTAGATAGTGACTACTGGGTATTGGTGAAATGGTTTCAATCCTTGTTTTCGTGGAACTTGCTCTTGATGCTTTTGGCATGGCATTCTTTGCACTGGCATTGAGGGTTTCAATCCTTGTTTTCGTGGAACTTGCTCTTGATGTCCTGGATGACTACAAACAGAACGATGACATGGACGCGAGTTTCAATCCTTGTTTTCGTGGAACTTGCTCTTGATGTCGAAAGGCATGGGATTCTTGCTTTCCAATCAGTGTTTCAATCCTTGTTTTCGTGGAACTTGCTCTTGATGGCCGCCAAGCGACGCACAAGAAAGGGTTCCTAGATGTTTCAATCCTTGTTTTCGTGGAACTTGCTCTTGATGCCAGGAAAACATATTCCAGAACCTTCAGCCACTTCAGTTTCAATCCTTGTTTTCGTGGAACTTGCTCTTGATGGCGTATACGGCGTTCGTCGCCATGTGGAGGAGCTGAGTTTCAATCCTTGTTTTCGTGGAACTTGCTCTTGATGATAGCCGTGGATGAGGAAGCGAGATGACCTTCGATCTGGAGTTTCAATCCTTGTTTTCGTGGAACTTGCTCTTGATGAAATACGCAATCCTGGAGAACGTGGCAGCTCTCCGGTTTCAATCCTTGTTTTCGTGGAACTTGCTCTTGATGTGTATGAGGTACATCTGAGGGCCTTCAGTGGAACAAGTTTCAATCCTTGTTTTCGTGGAACTTGCTCTTGATGCGTGGGGGGTTGAAGAATGATTGGTCAATGTCATTTTACGTTTCAATCCTTGTTTTCGTGGAACTTGCTCTTGATGATGTCACCAAAACGTTCTACCCCCGGCCAGTGCTTTTGTTTCAATCCTTGTTTTCGTGGAACTTGCTCTTGATGAGCGGCTTTTTTTCGTTCTTTTTCCCGTTTGACACCGTTAAACCGCCCTTTCTTGGCCATCCGCTGGCATGAATGGAATTTATCAGATGCCTTATAAATTCGTTCCGGCCAGGCGGTCCCATAATACGCCCCTGACTCCAAAAAAGAGATTAGGCATGTCTATTTTAGTCTCACAACCGCGCCGAAGCCTCTGGAGACTGACTTTCCAAGTCCCATGAGGTCCGGGATGGCAAAGCAGGTTGTGAACTGGCCTCGAAAACCGGTCACCTTTGTCCCTTTGAGCATGCAGATCTCGTCCTGCACCCCTCCCAGATCCAACCGGATGTGCTCTTTTGCCACATAGCCCAGCCCTTTGGAGGCGGAAAGAAGGTTGCCCACCAGGATTCTCCTCAGCAGGCCCTTTCTCTCCTCCGGGGACGCTGCTATATACTTGGCATAGTTCTCCTGGCTGAGGGCAATCCATGGGCTCATAAACCTGTAGCTTAGTATCTCCTCTGTGCAGCCGAACTCCTCGCTCTTCACAGTTATGCCGCGCTCCATGATGGTGTAGTTGCTCTCGCCTAATTTTATCTCATCAAACTTATCATAAATTTCTTTCAAGACCTCAGCACCCTCGTTGATGCCCAGGACTAATGGATTGCCGTTGATCATCTTATACTGGATAAGGGGATACCGATAGATCAGCTTATCTGTTATATGCTGGTGCAGGAGGGCATATTCATTGAAGCTGGTGGCAAAGAAGCCCCGCAGCTTGGCCCCATCCCCTCGCATGGGCGCGTCCGAGTGCAGGGTTAGACGGAGGATTTTGAGGTTCATTTATTGCCTCTAGATGATCATGGAGCCCACTCCGGCTCCAGCCCGCATGAAGCCCGTTTCCATATCATAGTAGTTGGGCAGTTCCGCGTTTGATATATATCCAAACTCGGAGTCTTCAATTATCAAGGAATGAGCGAACTTCTCTGGTGCCGATATCACATATTCGCTGAACTCTTTTCTTATCTCCAGTTTTTTTCGTATTCTTTCTTTGAGATCCTTTTCCATTCGCATATCCTGATATTTCTTCCAGATTTCTACAGCCGTATCATCTAGTTCTACAAATACATTTACCTTTGGATAGTCCTCCTCAATCAGCTTGAATTTTTTGCTCAGATCCCGGAAGGACAACTGAGCCAAGCAGGCCAGATTCTCTTTTGATTTCTCGTCGCCCATGCCCATCTTCACGGCTTTGAAGTATTTGTTGTTCAACTCCAAAAAATCTGATTCTTTAATTGGATCATTTATATTTTTTAATGTATCCAGGGTTTTGCTCATCAAAAAGGGATCGTAGATGTATTTATAAAATTCTTTTCGGTCATCTTTTAAAATAAAGATCGATACAGTGCCTTTATCTGCTTTGGCCGAGTTTCTGTTGCATCTGCCCGCTACCTGGTTTATGGAATCCATTGGACCGAAATCCCGGTAGACCATGTCTGCATCGATGTCCACTCCTGCTTCAATGAGCTGGGTGCTCACAATGACCTTTCTTTTCCTTAACGACTCATTGGCCTCTCTTTTTTCCGAAGGTCCTTTGATCTTTCTTATCCGCTCCAGCCTCTCTTTCGGAATCACGTTTGTAGATAGGTAAAAATTCTCCGTGTTAACTAACTCGAGGCCTTTAACGAAATTGTAAACATCGTTGGTTGCGCTTATGGTATTTAGAACAATGAGGAAATCTTTCTCTGGATTGCCAGTTATATCTTTTTCCAGCAGGACCTTGAATTCCTCCAGGGTCAAAGCGGTCTCAATTCTAGGAATCAACTCAATCCTGTCTAGGCCCCGGAAGTATTCTTCTTTCTTCTGCACTATCTCCTTTATCTCCCCTATCGCCTCATCAAATATGAGCGGCTCAGTTGCAGTAACAAATACGACGTAACTATTGAATTTCCCGCAAAGCATCTTTGTTGCGTCGTGAATCAACTGCCAGTACTGGTGAGGGACTGCCTGCACTTCGTCCAGAATAATTATGGAGTTGGCCAGCTTGTTGAACTTTCGCAGCAATTTATTTTTGTTAGAGAAAAGCGTGTAGAAGTACTGCCAAAATGTGGTTACTATTATCTCCGCGTTCCAGCCTTCCAGGAGCAACAGGCTTTCGTCGGCCTTATATTCGTCGTTGTCCTCTGTCTTGTAGCTCACATCTGCCAGATGATGGTGCTTGAGAAGAAGCCTGGAATCTTTAAGTCTTCCTCCTTGGGTCACCACATCGTCAAATACCGCGTAATTCTGATCTATTATGCTCAGGAAGGGCAGAGCGTAGATTATCCTTGGAGTGAAATTCTTCTCTTTCTTCAATCGATCTCTCAGCTTCAAAGCAAAGGAAAGAGAGGTAAGAGTCTTGCCTGTGCCCGTTGGAACATTTAACGATAGAATTCTATTATCTAGGTTCCAATCACTAATTCCTACCATTGCATCTTCGTAGATCTGATTCCTGAGACTATTGATATTATTTCTGTCGGAAGTGAATCCTTTTCGGTCTCTGTACAGATCCACCAGGTCTGCTGGAAGGTCTAAACGATCTAGATCTTTGCCATTTAACCCCGCGTCGGTCTTATCTGCATCCAGAAGGGCGGAGTAAAGAAATTGAGTTATGAAATACGGGTAAAGATCGCTCTTTTCATTGAGATGCCTTACCAGACGTTTTTCCTTTCTACCGATTTCCCGGGAGGCATCCTGCAAAATGTAATCAAGAATTTTATCGATATCTATTTTTAAATTTATATTCTCTTCGGAAAGAAGCAATTCAAGTATTTCTTTAATCTCGGTTTTATCCTTATCCATGGATTCAATCTGCTCTCTTGCTACCTTCAAAATCTTATCCTTCTCTGCATCCACTTCGCTTATCTCGTCCATGGCATTCATGAGGTTTCCGTGATGCCTTTTTACTGTAAGGAAAGATATGATGGGCAGATAGTCTGCTAATCCTCCTTTTATCTCTGATTGACGTAGGTAATCTTTGATTACGGCGTAAGCAAAGAAGGCAGAGAGCAGACCATGGTGGGTGGTATCCTTCGCTTTGAGGGACCTTTTTTTCTTCTCATCTGTTTCAATAATGTACTCCTGGAAGAATTTCGTGGCTTTTCCCAGGTCGTGCGTCACTCCTATCAGGTAAGCAGCATCTGTCAAGAGATCCTTGTCATCTATGTTTAGAGACTTGTCTCTAACAGTTTTTCTGCTCAATTGCCCCACTCTTCTCAAGTGATCCACCAGGCGCTTATCTGGGTGCGACTTCAGCTTAAAGGAATACGATTCGCTCGCCATGCTCGCCATTCTCGACCTCCCAAAGCTCTTTGGCCTTCGCCCTGATGCTCCTTCCATTTCTCTCAAAAAGAATCTCGCTGTAGTCAGTCACCTCTCTTGCTTCTCCCATCTCGCCCGGCATCACCTCAGAGAAGTACTCCTTTCCCTCCTCGAATTCTGGGGTCAGCAGGCATTTTCCTGGCACGACACTATCGATTTCCTGGACTTCTTCCCCAGAAATCTTCAACCCAAACTCTCCTATGAACTGATAGCTGCAAATGAGCTGACTCAGTCCGAGACATGGAGTATATACAGACTGATGGCTGGTGAGCATGTCTTTGAGCTTTTTATACAATTGCTCATCGGAGTGAGAGAAATAGATCCTGTACTTCGGATCTTTGACGAACTCGAATCTGATCTGGGTTCGATTCTTGATCAGATGCATCTTAACTGCGCTCTTGGTGTCAATCAGATTCTCTCCGATCCTCACTTTTTTCACAGGCGCCAGGATCTTGCATCCGATATTGGCATCAACCTTAAAGAAGTGCCTGAAATACTCCGCTTTGTCCAGACCAACGACGGCCCCGATCAGCCCTGAGAGAGCCGTTCGGGGTGGGAAAGAATAGGTGAGTGGAGAGCTGGTAGAGTAATTCTTCCTGAAGTGGGCGTAGTCCCCCCACACATCGAATACTATTACTCTCTCCGGCATCTGGACCTCAGAACGTTATCGGCTTTATGGCGATGCCTGTAGCTGCTGCCAATCCTTCAATTGGAAAGGCTGCCCCATCTTTGCTGAACCGAATTCTGTCGTCCACGGAAATCTCAATGTCTTTGATTGAGCCCTTTTCAGCAGCAAGTTTCTTGACCAGCTCGGAGACGTCAAGCTGGTAATCTGTAGTGTCACGAATGTTCTCATGAGGAATCTCGGTCTCCAGCTTCAGCATCTTATCGAGGTCCCCGATATGATAATTCTCTTTGCTGTAATTCACTTTGAGGAGCAACCTGGGGACTTGTCCTGCTTTAGATCTTGAAATCAAGCTCTTTGTACCATTCCAAATGCCCTCAAGCAAGAGCTTCAAATCTTCCTCAGTTAGATGAGTATGTTTGGCAGCGTTCTCGTTAATGATGCCGTAAAAGGAGATAAGCGAATATGCCAGGAAGTCCTCTTCCCTAAAGGTTGCCTGCTTTGAACCTTCCTTTGAGGCAAATGCTCCTGTTCCTTTAATATGCATCATGCTAACACGATGGAGCGACCGCCCCATCTTGAATTGCACTGGACCAGTATAGGTTATCGAGTCGTCTTTGAGTGGAATAACTCCGCCGAAGAGGCGCACATCAATGCATTCGTTTAAAATCCTCTCTGCTTTATCCTCGAAGTCCTTGGCTCGTTTTTTCCCATCCTGGATGTAACCATTTTGGGTATCATAAATGATCTCCCTTACGAATATCTCTTGAGCTTTAAAATTGTAGAGATAATCTCTGATGGTTCGTTTCAGTCTCACATCTGTAACGAGATTTGCCCCTGTCTCCTCATCGATCCTAGGCTTGTTCTCGTCCATGGGATCGCCATTGGGATTTCCATCTCTTATGTCATAAAGGAAAAGAATCTCAGATCTGTTCTTGATTGTCTCACTCATATTCATGCCTCCTTTTCAATCTTTTGCTCTTCCTCTTTTGCATTCCTGAACAGTTTATGCATATCCATTCCTAAGACGAAATAGAAGCTCAATTCGTCGTCTACCTCTTTCCAATTAACTCCTGCCAAAACAAAATGATTTGCAATGAGTGATTCTAGATCTTTGTAGTAGTTCTTCCCATACTCCTCTAGCTTATTCTGAATTTCCGGAAGGAGCCTTTTGATCAATGCTTCGTTCATCTTCAGGCCGTGCAACTTGCTGCGAAAGGGAGTTGCCTTCTTGTCATTCCACTGCATGTTCAGCAGCATTTGAGTCAATGCTCCTTCCAAGAATGTTGCCTTCTTAGCATCGCTATTGAAGAAAGCCTTGTTTGCTTCGAAGAATCTTTCAATACGTCGTTCTAATGGGAGACTCTCGAGCTCTTCGATGCGAAGAACCTCATTGCCCTGTTCCGTCATGTTTTTCATCTCCACTTTATCTGATTTGAAAAGACTGAGTTCTTCTATATAGTGCAAGAGCAAGAAGCCATTCAGGGTAGTGATATTGGTAGGATAACCCTTGATGAACGCCTCTCTCACCTTACTCATTATAAAACCCATCAGCAAATAGTAACTGATTTGATCTCCAACAAATATCTTGTCTACTACTTCCAAGAATATCTTGTCGAAAGTTCTATTTTTGGATTCGGACGGGAAGAATCGTCTTAGGACTCCGAAATTGAATTCCAGATGGTTTTTCTCTCTCTGATCTTCACTCAAAATCGAATCATTATAAATTTTGAATCTCTCGTCGACTTTCTCTTTGGCATCGAAAAGAGCCTTAAATCTTGATGGAAGAATCCCGTCTATCAAAAGCAAGATTCTATAAGACGATTGCTCCTTTTTATAAAATATCAGGCTATTACTGAAGAAATCCTTCTGATCCTTGACAAATTCAAGAACCTCCTCTTCATCAGAAGTTATTCTGTTCTTAACTTCTCGATTTATTTTTAGATTCCTCTTTTGATCCTTGTCGCCCAAAATGCCCAAGACTTCTTTTAGTGTCTCATTGTCATCCCTTCCAAAGGCTAATTTCGGCACGAGAAGATATCTGAAACCATAGAAGCCAAAGTCGAGGTTTTCCTCGATGTATTTTTTCCCAACTTCGAGATGCGTGGCACAATCGAAGCATACCGGCGTATTCTTCCAGGATTCGTTCACTTTAAAACCGCCTGCTATAAATCCTGGCTTGTCGAAAGTGTGAAAAGTCCAGGGAATCGCGAAGCCGTAGACCTCGTCTTTTGTCCCGCGGCAAACTGAGCAGGCAGAATCTTTTCCAAGAGATTCTCCCTGAGACTTTTTGAGATAGTATTTATCTTTGCCTTTCCGGAGTAAAATGTTCTTAAATGCTTGCAGATCCCCTAAATAGCGAATATTTCCACCTCTCTCGATTCCCAAGGTAATGATGGCATATTCATCAGATCTCTTCTGAGAAAATTTTTCATTTAGTTCAGCTAAGATTGTTTCTTTTTGATCCCTCAGTGCCATGTTCATCTTTTTGAGAGATTCTTTTTCTTCTTTTGAGATATCGTAAGTTTCATAGTTCTGGAACCATTTTAAAAATCTGTTTTGAAAAGTTTTCCCAATATCCCCTGCTACTTTGCTAGTTGGTGAAGCATCAGTGCCATTTGACGGCCCTTTTTTATATAGATATCTTGGATAATCGCTAAATTCATCAAAGGCAATGTGGCTAAATAAGTAATTTCCTTCAGTTTCTTTCAAAATTACTATTAGTACGAATTTATACTTGCCATTGCTATTCGGATTCTCTATAAAAGTAGAGAGCAAGTTATCTCCACCATAAGTCATTTGAATGTAGTTACCGATTCTGCTTACAGCACCAATCACTTAACCACCTTTACTCTAAATTACCTTATTTCTTGCAAAGTATTCAAGGCTTTTGTTATATCCCTGAACAATTACGCACATTTTTTTGGGCTAAGGCATAATCTTTATATCGGACTGAGACGTACATCCCATACCCTAGAGTAATGTTGCTCAGGAAGGGCGAGAGGCAAATCGAACCTCTCGCTCGCTTCGGCAATGGGTGATAACGCGGCGGATGGGATTCGAACCCATGCGATCCTTGCGGGGTCTTCAGCTCTTAAGGCTGGTGCGTTGGGCCACTGCGCCACCGCCGCTCATTTATCTATTCTATTAGGTGCAATTATAGATAAGACGCACATAATGTTAGTAGCTATAACTAGTTAATATACCTTTCGTATCCTTCGAGGGTGATCCTTTATTCCTCTCAAAAAGTCATCTGCAACTGCGATAGATTCATAAATGAGGACAATCCAATAAAGACATATTCCAATAAAATAAGGATTGAAATGTAGCAATAACAAGTTGAACTACATTCAGATAAATAACTTTAAGTTCCAATAAAACAAGGATTAATTATTAATATTTAGACGCATATATTCCTGTACGTGCAGTCCACACACCTGGCCTTCTGCTTCGCCCCATCGGGATAGTATCCCCTCTGAATTATCATCAATATCTCGCGGACAATCTCCTTAGATTTCTCATAATCTTTCTGCTTGAAGTCGATTTCCGCCACGTAATTATTGCTCCTGGTGTAGCAGACAAAACCTCGTTTTACATCCACGCCGAAGTGCTCCATAATGAGCAGCCCGTAAAGAGCAGCCTGAAACTTGTGCGTCCTGTAAACAGTGCCCTTGAACTCCGCATACTTGTAATCCAGAGGCGCTGCCGTTCCATCTTCCAGAAAGAGGACCTCATCAACCTCTCCCTTGAAGTGGTACTTCTGCGAAGTAAGGTAAACGGAGATCTCTTTTCTCACGCAATTGAGCCTCTTTCTCACATAATCCCGATTCGTCTTCTCGCGAGCCTCGTGCAGCTCTCTGCCCTTTTGGACCTTGTAGCGCCGCTCCTCTCGCTGAGCAATGCCCAGGCAGTGCATAAAGTAGATGAACCTCGGGCAGAACAGGTACTCCAGAGCATCCGATACGGTGACGAATATCTCCTGCTCGGGCGGCTGCTCTCGCGCCTGCGCAGGTGCAGTTTGTCTCTCTGCTTCTGTCTCCATTCAGCCTTCAGAACACCTTGGTTATGGTCATCCCGCTCACCAGCTCTCTATCAAAGCCCGCTCCAATCAGCTTGATCTTGTCAAAGCAGTCCTCGCACATGGGGAAGACATAGACGGAATCCGATTCATCAATGGTCGCCTCGCACTCCAATGCCAGCGAGTCGGACTCATTCCGGTTCAGGTCTCCCAGAAATGCGCTCTTCTGCACCCGAAACAGGCCGTAGTTCTTGCAGATCTTAGCCACCCGACTGCGGTATCTGTTCTCGGATATGTCATAGATCACCCAGACCAGCATCATCAACCTCGATTGCACTCCTGTGCATTCTCGTTCTCGCCCATCTGCGCCTGCTCCTCTTCTCGCTCACCCTTCTCTTCTCTGCCTTTGCCATCCGATTCCCGGCAAACTTCCTGCTCCAGGATATCCAGATCGAAGTCCTCCGGGATCTCCTGACCTGGCCGGATGAGCCCATTGGCAATCCTGTGGCACTCCATCTGAATGGTGTTCCTCCTCTTCACATTGCGCCCCCGATAGAGCACCGTCTCCTCTATGGCTTTGTTGAGCGACTCGATCAGCGCTGCTTTTCCATCTTTGCTCAGGCCTATACCCTGCTCCAGAGGCTCGAAGAACTCATCCTTCACCATCCTCCTGGAAAAGAGAAAAACCACCGTCTCATCAACATATATCCGGAACATCTCTATGATATCGAATACCAGCGACTTTTTATTGTATGAGTCGCTGTGCAGAAAGCCGAGGTACGGGTCAAGCCCGGCTATGATGCAGCCCTTCTCCACCAGCGAATAAAGGACGCCGTATCCGTAGTTGAGAAGAGCATTGAACTCGTCCTTGGCCGGATTTCTGCTCCGTCCTGCAAACCGATACCTTTCCGGCATGATTGAGGAGATAGCCTCAAAATAGGCCCTGGCAGCCTTACCCTCCAGGCCGAGCATATCCTGCCTCCGGGATTCAATTGTACCCCGCAGCCTCTTCATCTGATCTCGGGAGTTTTCTATCTCCAGTATGTATCCGTCCAGAAGATCCCGCTTTTCCTCTCTGGTCTTCCTCATCCGTCCCAGAAGATCTATCTGATTCTCCAGCTTCTTCAATCCCCACTCTTTTGCCAGATTCAGGCCGTCTAGGGTATCGTATACCTCAAGCTGCCTTCTTCGAATCAGGGTTGTGCTTCCCAGCTTCGGATGCCATACCCTTCCATAGGGATCTCCATGGGAATCGAGAAAAACGATATCGATGTTGTTGTCCACCGCCAGCTTAATGGCATCGGTGGTGATGTACGCCGCTGTGGTGATCAGAATGCTATTTACCTTGCCGACAGCAACCTCAAAGCTCCTGTCCTCCCTCTTCACCAGAAAGCAATTGCCGTTCTTGCGAAGATATGCTCCATAGCTATTGATCACAAGCTGCAAATGATTACCTCTAATTTTGCTTTGTCAGTCATCTGTCCTTTATGATTATTAACCTTAACCAATCTGCATATTTAACATAAAAAAGCAAATCACTGCCAATATCGCCTAACCGTCGGAATCTGGGTATCCAAGCCACCCCGGCGCTGAGGGGGCCAGAGCACTACCGCGCGTTTTTTCGCGCGCGGCGTCCACAAAAAAAATAGCCTGTATAGATCAGTCTTAGCAATAATGCAATTAATGTTCAGGAAATCGGCCAAAGAAATTCTTATCTTCAATCAGCTTTTGCAGATCAACCTTTCAGAATCAACCGTCCAGAACCATCTGATTCAATTCCCGGATTTTGCGGTTCTCGTCCTAAATCTGACGACAAACAAGACCGAGCAGATAATTCTTTAAATAAGAAAGTCCAATCATAGAATGATGCCGGTGAAGGCAAGATATGAAAATAATGTTCTCAAACCTATAGAAAAGCTCGATTTATCAGAAGGAGAGGTAGTTGAAATCGAGATAGTTAAATCAAATGCAGATAAAATAGTTGGCCTTCTAAAAGATATCGATATAGATTCCGTCGACCTGCAGCATGCGGCAAGAAATATCTGGGTGAGAAAGGTTGTATCTGATTGATACCATTATTTTTCTGGGCTCTTCGCCAAATTGTGTCGGTAATGTACTGCAGAAAATTTTCCTTTGTGCCTTTATGCCTCTGCGACAAACCGCTATTCTCTGACCCAACCACAGAGACACAGAGGAACAGAGGCCATAACCTCTGCCGGACCTCACCCACATAATTCAGCGAAGAGCCTGAAATAAAAGGAGTGCTCAATGGCTGGATCTGGCATCAGCCCTCTTGCAGCACTCCATCCAGCCAGTTGAATATCCTCTCGTTCGAGATGGTCAGGGCGCCCATCTGGCAGTGCAGCCCAGCTCCCTCTTCAGTGGTGAAGAGCAGATACTCTTTCGGACCGGTCAGGGCGTCGTAAAGCGGCCTCGCCTGGCCCGCCAGAAGCGTGTCGTTGTCCGAATCGACAACAAGTGTGGGACACTTGATCAGCGGGGCTACGTCCTTCAGCGTATATGGAGCGATCATTCGGAAGTATTCGCTGGGAGTTTGCGCTCCGAAAACGATCATGCCATGCTCTATTGCCCAGCCTGTCTCAATGCTCTGGTTCATGTACTCCAGCATCTTCTGGTCGAATTCCCGCGACGCATTCTCGTCGCTCAGGATCTCCTCCATATTGGGCAGGGCTTTTTGCATCACGCTGGCATTGAAGTCGTAGACGCCTCCATTGGCGATGCAAGCAGCTATGCGGTGGTCAAAGGCAGCCGCTCTCGGTGCCAGGTAGCCGCCGAAGCTGATTCCCATGAGGGCAATTCTATCCGGATCGACCTCGCTCAGGTTCTGGGCAAAATCAATCACTGGCGTTACTGCGGCCTCCCAGTCAGGCCTGAAGGGCATCCCTTGTACTCGGATCATCTCACCCTGGCCAGGCCCCTCGAAGATCAGCACGTTATATCCCCTATCGATAGCGAATTTTGCCACCCCGAAGTAGAGCTCTTCACCAGTTCCGTCAAAGCCGGTATGAACGATCAGAGTCGGCCTACTGGTGCCGTTGCCGTCCACCAGACACAGGTAGCCCGGGAGGGTGGTATTCTGGAAAGGAATGCGGACCGGCCGGATGAGGCCGCTGGAGAGGTTTGCTGCCTTCATGAAGCAGTCATGGCTCTTCTCCCAGGTGGACACAATCCTCGGATCGTCGGGATTGATGTCCAGGTAGAATCCGGCGTTCCGGTAGTAGTTCGAGGCCCTCATGAAGGCTTCCTTTGCGCTGACCTTATGTCCACTGGCCAGGAACTCCTCGGCAGTACTCTCCAGCCTGGCGGCGGTTATGTTCCATTGGCCGTACCAGCTCTCGGCGTCGCCATCTTTGATGCGAAAAGCTGTGTCCAGACATTCGTTGATGTCTGCGCCTCCACTTGCTGTATAGCCGATGGTCCGAAGGAACTGGAAGTTGAACTCTTGATTCTGAAATACCGATCCCGAAATGTCGGTGCTGTTCATCTCATCAGCTCCTGCAGCGACAAGAGGTGCGATCAACAGGCTCAGAAATACAACCCGGCAGAGCCTGAATCCTAAAAGAGAATGCTTAAGCATAGAATTGTCCTCAGAGAACATGTAATATTATTAATAGTACTTAAATTTTATCCTGCATTCCATTATAAATTTATCATCTTGCTACTGGAAAGCTATATCAATATTGAGAGGCATAAAATAGACCATGGTTCAAGAGAGCGTTTATCGAGCTATTGAGCTCGTAGGATCATCCCCCATCAGTTGGGAAGATGCCGCCAAAAACGCAATCGATACGGCTAATAAATCCATCTGGAACCTAAGGATCGCATGCGTTGCTGAGCTTGATGCCAAGCTAGATGAAAATGGTAATATAATATTATACAGAATTAAATTAAGAGTGTCCCTCAAATACGAAAACTGGAAGATAGAGCTGGGCTGGAAGGTTCCAAAGGGGGACGCAGCCAAGTCCCTCTGCTGAGGCAAATCGATACCATAGAGCGATTCCAAAGAGATCTGAATTGCACCCAGCAATTATTATAATCATATTAAGATTAACTTATATAAATTTTTGTCTTTTCATAAATTTTGTGGCCAGCAGAGCAACCTACAAATACAATCACCCCTTATCGCTGTCCCGGCGCGGTTGGGAACATGTCAGAAATAAAACTGCTCATCGATGATCGAGAGGTATCCGTCCCCCAAGGGTCCACCATTCTCGATGCTGCCCGCATTGCGGGCTCTTATGTGCCGTCTCTTTGCCACCACCCGGACTTGAAGCCCATAGGCTCCTGCAAGCTCTGCATCGTCTCTGTGGAAGGCCTGGATTACTATCCACTATCCTGCAATACTCCTGCAGCCGAGGGAATGGTTGTCCAAACCCGCACCGAGGAGCTCCAGGAGATGAGACGACATACTCTGGAGATGCTCCTCGCCCTCACTAACCATCCCACTTCATGCCTTTTCTGCGAAAGAAAGAACGAATGCAGCGAGCTGCGGGAGTGCATGCGCAAGTTTCCAGTAACTGTGGGCTGCAAATACTGCCCCAACGACGGCCAGTGCGAGCTGCAAGAGGTCGTCACCTTTACCGGTTTGGACAGGATCAGATATCAGACCTCTTTCCGGGATACGCCGGTCTTAAGAGAGCCGTTCTTCGACCGCAACTACAATCTCTGCATCATGTGCAGCCGGTGCATAAGAATGTGCGACGAGGTGCGCGGCCTGGGCATCCTATTTACCAACCCCGATTTTCACCGCAACCACTGGATAGGTCCCGAATCCCTGCAGGAGGCAGACTGCAAGTTCTGCGGCGCATGCGTGGACGCCTGCCCCACCGGCGCCCTCTTCATCCGTTCGGAGAAATGGATCCGGCCCGATCGTACTGTAGTCACCATCTGCCCCTACTGCGGCGTAGGCTGCAGCCTGGATCTCAAGATCTCTGAAGACAGAATATTATCCGTCACGCCAAGCCGGGATGGAGCGGTAAACCGTGGCCAGGCCTGCGTCAAAGGCCACTTTGGACTGGAGGAGATCATCCACCATCCCGACCGCTTCACCACTCCTCTGATAAAGAGGAACGGCCAATTCGAGCCGGCATCCTGGGATGAGGCTCTGGACCTGGTCGCCCGGAGGTTCACTGAGATCAGAGATCGATACGGCCCCGATGCTCTGGGGGCGTTCTCCTCCTCCCGCTGCACCAATGAGGAGAACTATCTGGTGCAAAAGCTTGCCCGGACGACCTTTAAAACCAACAATGTGGACAACTGCGCCCGGGTCTGCCATGCCCCCTCAGTGACCGGTCTTGCCGCCTGCTTTGGCAGCGGAGCGGCCACCAACTCCTTTAACCAGATTGAAGACGCCGATGTCCTTTTCATCATCGGCTCCAATACCACTGAGGCCCATCCCGTAGTCAGCCTGAAGATAATCAAGGCAGCCAGAAATGGTGCGAAGATAATCGTCGCTGACCCCCGCAAAATCGAGCTGGTCGACAGGGCATCCGTCTGGCTCAACCAGAAACCTGGAACAAGCATCGCCCTGATCAATGCAATGATGAATGTGATCCTCAGAGAAGGGCTGGAGGACAGGGAGTTCATAGACCGGCGCACCATGGGATTTGAGAACCTGCAAAAGACGGTGGAGGAGTATCCGCCTGAAAGGGCATCCCAGATCACCGGAGTGGCTGCAGAGGATATCATCGAGGCCGCCCGGCTCTATGCCGGGGCCGATAAGGCGATGATCATCTACGGCCTGGGCATAACTGAGCATACCACTGGAACCTCCAATGTGATGTCCCTGGGCAACCTGGCAATGCTCACCGGAAACGTTGGCCGCCGCTCGACTGGCATCATGCCTCTGCGCGGCCAGAACAACGTCCAGGGGGCCTGCGATATGGGCGCCCTTCCCAATGTCCATGTCGGCTACCAGCCGGTAACCGATGCTGGGATCCGGTCCAAGTTCGAGGAAGCCTGGAAGGTTGCCTTGCCCTCTGTCCCCGGCCAGACCTCCACCCAGATGATAGAGCGCAATCCGGGAAAGGAGATCCGCGGCCTTTACATCCTGGGAGAGGACCCCGCCCATACCGAGCCCGACACCAACCGGGTGAGATCAACTCTGGAGTCCCTGGACTTCCTGGTGGTGCAGGAGATATTCCCCACTGAGACCACCAGGTTTGCAGATGTCATCCTGCCCGCAGCCAGCTTTGCCGAATGCGATGGAACATTCACCAACGGCGAGCGGCGCATTCAAAGGGTGCGAAAAGCGATACCAGCACTATGCGGCCAGGAGAACTGGCTGACGATCTGCCAGATCGCCCAGAGGATGGGCTATCCGATGAGCTACGGCCACCCTTCGGATATCATGGACGAGATCGCCTCACTGGCGCCGATGTTTGCTGGAGTGAGGTTCGATCGGCTGGATGACGGCGGGCTGCAGTGGCCCATACCATCCCTGGACCACCCGGGAACAGAGACCCTGCATGCTGAGAGCTTCAGCTGCGGCCTGGGAAGGTTCAATGCCGTGCAGCATAAGTACCCCGCTGAGCAGACCGATCAGGAATATCCCTTGATTCTCACCACCGGCAGGAGAAGGGAGCATTACAACTGCGGGTCCATGACCAGGCGATCCAAAGGAATCATGTGGGTATGGCCGGAGGAGGCCATAGAGCTAAGCCCTGCGGATGCCAGAGAGCTCGGGATCGAGGACGGAGAGACGGTTGTAGTCAGCTCCAGGCGGGGCTCTGTTGAGACAAAGGCAAGGGTTACAGACAAGTCCTCCCACGGCATGGCCTTCATGTCATTCCATTACCAGGATGTCTTGACCAACCTTCTGACCAATGCCGCTCTTGACCCCCAGGCGAAGACGCCGGAGTACAAGGCATGCGCAATCAAGGTAGAGAAGTTAAAGGCGTAATGATAGGATGATCTCTAGAGTCTACATTTCCTACGATCCGGATGATGAAGACCTGGCTCTGCGGCTCTCGCTAGCGCTGGGTCGGGTGGGCCTGGAAAGCTATGTCGCCTTATACAATCATTCGCCTGCTATCTCTCTTGCCGATAGGGTATCCTTTGCCATAAGAAACTCTGAGTGCCTGGTGGCTCTGGCAACCCGGAAGGGAAGTCTTTCTCCAGCCCTCTGCCAGGAGATAGGTCTGGCCAAGGGTATTGACCAACTGATCATCCCCCTGCAAGAGGAGGGCGCTCGGCTTCCTTTTCTGATCGATCAATTGAGACCCTTATCCTTCAGAAGGGAGAGCTTTGCCGATGCCATAGGCATCTTGATCAAAAGCATCCGGGAGCTGAGCCGTCTGGAGTGGCTTCGAGTGGTCTGCCCCCAATGTGGAGAGGAGATGACCCAGTATCTGACCGACCAGGATGAGGTGGACTCTGCTCTGGAAAAGGGAATCTTCCTGGAGACTATCTGCAGCTACTGTCAGAATACAATCCTGCTCGACCCGCGGACATTCGAGCCCCTGCCTGGGGAAGGAGAATCGCTGAAACCTCATAAGTTCATAGAAAATTTTTGACAATTGGATTTTGCTTTGCATAGGTTTAAGTGAATTAACATGATCATACTACCTGAAGTCCATGCCCATTGGTGTTTATGTATGTCATTGCGGCCTGAATATCGCCGGCGTCTTGGATATTGAAGAGCTGAAGAGCTTCGCCGAGAAGCTGCCCGATGTGGCCGTGGCCAGAGATCTGCAGTTCTCCTGCTCTGATATTGGGCAGGAGCAGATTCAAAAGGATATTGCTGAATATAAGCTGGATAGGATCGTGGTAGCCGCCTGCTCGCCCCGACTGCACGAGCCCACGTTTCGCCGGGCCATTGCCAAGGCAGGCCTGAACCCCTATATGCTGGAGATGGCCAACATTCGGGAGCAATGCTCCTGGGTGCACATGGACCTGCCAGCCATGGCCACGGAGAAGGCCAAGGACCTGATATCAATGGCCGTGGCCAAGGCCGCCCTCCTGCAGCCCTTAGAGCAGGAACAGATACCGGTCAACAAGGATGTGCTGGTGGTAGGAGGAGGCGTGGCCGGGATCGCTGCCGCCCTGGACCTGGCGGACGCGGGCTTCCATGTGTTTTTGGTGGAGCGCCGGCCGACCATCGGCGGTTACATGGCCCTGCTCACAGACGTCTTTCCCACCAACGACTGCTCCATCTGCGTTTTGGGCCCCAAGATGTCCGAGGTCTTCAACCATCCCAATATCACCCTCTACACCTATTCCGAGGTCCTGGGGGTAGAGGGCAGCGTGGGCAACTTCACTGTATCTGGAGCTCACCGGGCGCGCTATGTGGACCCGGTTCTCTGCAAAGGCTGCATAAACGAATGCGCAGACGTCTGTCCAGTGGAGGTGCCCAATGATTACGACTTTGGCATCGGCAAGAGAAAAGCCATCTATGTGCCCTATCCTCAGGCCGTTCCTCTGTCGGCATGCGTAGACCCCAAGGCCTGCATCGGCTGCGGCCGGTGCGTGGAGTCCTGCCCCACCCAGGCGGTCAAGCTGGATCAGGTGATCGAGCACTTCAAGATCAATGTGGGGGCCATAATCGTGGCCACTGGATGGCAGCCCTTTGACGCCGCCCGGAAGGAGGAGTACGGCTTTGGCAGGCTCAGGGATGTCGTCACCACTCTGCAGATGGAGAGGATGCTCAATGCCTCCGGTCCGACCAAGGGCGAGGTTGTCCGGCCGAGCACGGGCCAGGTCGCCCAGTCCATAGCCTTCTTGCAGTGTGTCGGCTCCAGAGACGCCACAGTCGGCAACATATACTGCTCTCGGATCTGCTGCATGGCCTCGCTGAAGAATGCCCAGCTGATCGCTGAGAAGTACCCCGGCTCGGATATCACCATCTATTATATCGATATCAGGGCGGGTGGAGAAGGTTATGAGGAGTTTTATATACGGGCGCAGAGGCTGGGGATAAACTTCGTTCGCGCCCGCGTATCCAGTATTGAGGAGGTGGATGGCGATATTTATCTCAGCTTTGAGGACACCCAGACTGGAGAGATTAAGAGGGTCCGGCACGATATCGCCGTCCTCTCCGTGGGCCTGGAGCCGGATAAGAGTGCGGACGTTCTGGGCAACCTTCTGGGCCTCTCCCGCAGGCCGGACAGGTTCTTTGAGATCGCTCACCCCAAGATGAGGCCGGTAGAGGCTCATATCGATGGGGTGTTCATCGCCGGGTGCGCCTCCGGGCCCAAAGAGATCCCCATATCCATCGCTCAGGGCAGTGCTGCCGCCGCCAAGGCCATAAGGCTATTGCAGAAGGGATTCTTGGATCTGGAGCCCACATCAGCCTATGTGGATCCCGATCTGTGCATCAGGTGCAAGTTGTGCGTCGATGTCTGCCCTCAGAAGGCCATATCTGTGAAGAGCCCGGCTTACGTGGACGAGGCAGCCTGCAAAGGCTGTGGGTCGTGTGCTGCCGCCTGTCCCGTGGATGCCATCAAGATGCGTCTGTTCTCAGATGAACAGATCCTGGCCCAGGTCAGAGCGGCGACCGAGGTGAAGAAGGAGTTTCCCCTTATCATCGCATTTTTGTGCAACTGGTGCAGCTACGGTGCCGCCGATCTCGCCGGTACCTCTCGCATTCAGTACCCCACCAATGCCCGCAACATCCGGGTGATGTGTTCGGCGCGGGTGGATCCCAGCTTCGTCCTGGAGGCCTTGCGGCGGGGGGCGGACGGAGTGCTCATCGCCGGGTGCCGTTTAGGCGAATGCCATTACCATGATGGGAACTACCAGGCTCTGCAGAGGGTGAATGTACTGAAGGGTGTCCTGGAGAAGATCGGCATTGATCCGGGGAGGGTCAAGATCGTCTGGTGCGCGGCCAGCGAGGGAGAGATCTATGCCAAAGATCTCAGAGAGTTCATCGGGGAGCTGAAGGCCATCGGTCCCATTGGAACTGAGCTGGATAAGAGGAGAAAAGGGCCTGGAGGGGGAAAGGCAGAGAAAGAGGCTGGTCGAGAGGCGGAGGCAGATCTAAATGAGGAAGCAGAGATACAATCGGAAAGCATGATGGCCAAGGGAAGTGAGGGGCAGCATGATGGAGATTGAGAAGGACATGGAGGTGGAAGGATCCCATATCCTGGCCAAGCAGAGGACCAAGGATAGCGAGAAGACCCTGGATTACGATTATAAAAAATGCGCAGGCTGCTCCATTTGCGTTGCCATCTGCCCCAAGAAGGCCTTGCAGGAGGGGCCACTGAAGGAGATCGCCAAAGGCCTGGATGCGCCGCCTGTGTTGATAGACCTGGATCTTTGCGTATTTTGCGGTATGTGCGTGAACTTCTGTCCAATGAAGGCCTTTGAAATGAGAGTTGTGGAGAAAAAGGCTGAGCCAGAGGCGGCAGAGGCTGCCGAAGCAAAAGCATGACCGAAAATGTGTGTGAGACAATAGAAAAGGCAATGCCAAAGCCGGTCGACTTCAGAGAGAGGGAGGAGTATCCCAGGCTCATGGCCGAGGCAAAGCCAAATGATAAGTGTTTGCCCTGCCTGCTCTGCGAGCCCGTCTGCCCAACGGCAGCGATCAAGGTGACCTTTGACAAGACCCGGGAGGATTTTGGACCCCTCCGGGAGGGGATTGAAGGGAAGATCTCCATAGATCAGGAGAAGTGCAACCTCTGCGGACGGTGCGCCAGGTTCTGCAAGGCCTTCCTTCTGGTCGATAAAGGGGAAAAGGATCGGGATCCCCGCGATCTGGTGCCTTATGAGCAGCTGCTGATTGACGAGGATCTTTGCGACTACTGCGGGCTTTGCGTCCCCCTCTGTCCGGAGGAGGCGATCGCTGTCGAGGGCGAGCCTCTGAAGCTTGATGAGGAGCCGAAGATCGAGGGCAGGATCGAGATCGACGAGAGCCTATGTATTGGCTGCGGCAGGTGCGCTCTGGTCTGCCCCTATAAGGGCATGGACATATCCAAGCCCTTCCAGGGGGAGATCAAGATGGTGGAGAAGAACCTCGTTCGATGCGATCCCCTGGGCTGCCTGGCCTGCTTCAACGTCTGCCCTGCCAAGTGCTGGTATGTGGACGAGCGGGGCAAAGCGGCTCCGGTGGAAGATCAGTGCATCCTATGCGGGGCCTGCGAGAAGGCCTGTCCCGTCTCGGCGATTGAGGTGCAGAGGTCTGAGGTCAGCCATACAGAGGTAAAGGAGACCCCCTGGGCAGAGGAATGGAAGGAGGCGATCCGTACCATATCGACCGGCGAGCGGAAGATGCCGGATGTGAGCGGCGCTGTGGTCCCGCCCAAGATCGATAGGACGCCCCTGCCCGCTCCGGAGGCGCCGAAGGTGGATCCCGAGCTTCTGAAGATGGTGGATGAAGCCTTAATGCCGCTGGTGCCAATGCTGGCCAAGCCCAAGATCCGCCAGATCATGGAGAACGAGCCGCCGGATAAAGCGATCCAGAAGATCGTTGAAAGGCTCCACGAGGCTGAAAAGAAGAGAAAGAAGGCAAGAGAAGAGAATGCGGGGGCAGGGTAATGGCCACGGCAATGGAAGAGGATTTCAAGAACGAGGTATTAAGGCTGGCAGGAGAGGAGGTAAGGACCTGCATTCAGTGCGGCACCTGCTCGGCCAGCTGTCCCACGGCTCATCTTATGAAACCGAGCATAAGAAGATTGGTCAAGCTCTGTCTGGAGGGCAGACGGGAAGAGGCCCTGCACAATGAGACTCTGTGGCTGTGCACATCCTGCCTATTGTGCACTGTGCGCTGTCCCCGGGGAATAAGGCCGAAGATGGTGGTGTCCGCTCTGAAGGAGCTGGCAGACAGGGAGAAGATAGAAAGCCCTGGAAAGAACTACGACCACATCTTCAATAAGCAGATCGAGGATTACGGCAGGATAAGCGAGCTTCCTCTCATCGGCGAGTTCTTGCTCTTCTATCCCCAGGGGACTGTTCAGTCCATGAAGATGGGCCTGGAGCTTCTTCCCAGGGGCAAGATAACCCTGGAAAGAGAGCAGGTTATGGGAAAGGATGAGGTCAAGAGGATTATGGAGGAGCTGGGCAAATGAAGCTGGCTTACTACCCGGGTTGCGTTTCCCTCTCCACGGGAAAGGAGATGGACAGGTCCACCAGAGCGGTCTTTTCGAGCCTTGAGATCGAGCTGGAGGAGCTGGAGGATTGGAACTGCTGCGGGGCAACTCATGTCTCCAATGAGATGGTGGCCACGGGCCTAGCTGCCCGGAACATGTCCCAGACCGAGCTGGATATCGTGACCGCCTGTTCCATCTGCTACAGCAACCTCAGGGCGGCGGCCATGAAGCTGGAGGATGTGGAGATCAGAGCCAAAGTGAATGCCGCCCTGGAAAAGGAGTACAGAGGGGCGAAGATTCGGCATGCTCTGGATGTGATCCTCGAGGTTCTGGAGAGGGATGACCAGGGAATTGTGGTTCCTTTAAAGGAGCTGAAGGTGGCTGCTTATTATGGCTGCCTCCTCTCACGCCCTCCTGGGGTGTACAGCCCGGAGTATCCCGTTGTCCTGGAGAAGCTGATCAGGATTCTGCAGGCGGACGCGGTTGACTTCCGGCGGAAGACCTTCTGCTGTGGCGGGCCTATATTCATGCCCAAGGAGGAGGCTGCCAATGAGACAGCCTATCGAATCCTGAAAGACGCTAAGGAGGCGGGAGCGGAGGTCATCATCACCGTCTGCCCTCTGTGCCAGTTCATGCTGGACACCAAGCAGAGGTCGGTGGAACAGAAGTTCGGCGAGGAGATAGGGATTCCAGTTCTCTATGTGACCCAGCTGGTGGGCATTGCACTGGGCCTGGGGCCGGACGATCTGGGAATGGATATGAATGCCGTATCGCCCATTCCGATGATGGAGCGGATATACGAGAGGATGGCGGAGCAGTAGAGGAGAATGGCAGGAGTCTGCCACCTGGCTTGTTTTTATTATAACGTCGGGGTGTAGGGGCAGAGAAGACCCCTCTCCTTCAGGGGAGGGGATGAATCTTGCCCCACTGTTGTGCAGAAAACTATAAACACAATCAACCGCATAAAAAGTATCTATGCTCAAGGCATATAAATTTAGGATCTATCCAACAAAGTCCCAAAGGACGAAGATGGAGAGGACCCTAGATCTATGCCGGTGGACATACAATCAGACCTTAGCATACCGAAAAGATGCTTGGGAGAAAGAAGGCAAATCC
>DAIO01000203.1:0-8660 GCA_002498745.1 Methanosaeta sp. UBA533
ATAATCGTTCGGCCGAATAGAGGAACAGATGCCGCTGCCCACATCGGAAAGAAGCTCTATATCGATGAGGCGCCGGGGAGAGATAGCAAGTGGAAGAAATTGAAAAGCTGAGAGAGATAGAGAGGGCGGAGCCGGAGAAGCTCAAGGAGCGTACCCGGCTCAGACGCGAGAAAGAGAAGGTAGACGAGTTTGAGAAGTTTACAGTCGAGTGTCCAGAGTGCAAGAGCCACACCCTGGTGCGCGACTATGAACGAGCAGAACTGGTTTGCTCCGACTGCGGCCTGGTGATCGATGAGAACTTCATAGATCAGGGGCCGGAATGGAGAGCCTTCGACCACGATCAACGCATGAAGAGGTCGAGGGTTGGGGCGCCCATGACGTACACCATCCACGACAAGGGACTCTCCACCATGATCGACTGGAGGAACAGGGACTCATATGGCAAGACCATATCCTCCAAGAACAGGGCTCAGCTCTACCGCTTGAGAAAATGGCAGAGGCGCATCCGGGTCAGCAATGCCACAGAGCGAAACCTAGCCTTTGCCCTGTCCGAGCTGGACCGAATGGCATCAGCTCTAGGTCTATCCAGAAATGTGCGGGAGACGGCGGCGGTTGTCTACCGCAAGGCTGTAGACAAGAACCTCATCCGGGGGCGGAGCATTGAAGGCGTGGCAGCAGCAGCGCTCTATGCCGCCTGCCGCCAGTGCAATGTGCCTCGTACCCTGGATGAGATCGCAGAGGTATCCAGGGTATCGAGAAAAGAGATCGGCAGAACATACCGGTTTGTATCCCGGGAGCTGGCCTTAAAGCTCATGCCCACCAGCCCAATCGACTACATCCCCCGCTTCTGCTCCGGCCTGAATTTGAAGGGCGAGGTGCAGGCGAAGGGAATTGAGATCCTCCGCCAGGCAGCGGAAAAGGAACTCACCAGCGGGCGCGGGCCCACTGGCGTGGCCGCAGCTGCGATCTACATCGCCTCCATCCTCTGCGGGGACCGGCGTACACAGCGCGAGGTGGCAGATGTGGCAGGAGTGACAGAGGTCACTATCAGGAACCGCTACAAAGAGCTGGCAGAAGAGCTGGACATAGAGATAATCCTTTAAAGGGATATCTCTAGCATCTATTTTTCAGGCAATCGCCCTAGAATCAGATTCCTGTTTTAGCCTTTATCTGGGAGACGTCCTCTTCTATCTTTGCCAGCCTCTCGGATAGATCATCTCTATAATCAGAACGGATATTATCAATACTAACCGCGATTCCCTCTTTGGCGGAGTCTATTTTTTCTGCTAACAGATCTGCGGATGATTTGACCTGATCTCTTACCCCAACGATCTCCGCTTTCAGGTCGTCTCTTTGACCCTTATCTCGTCCTTTAGTTCTACGCGGGTGGCTTTGACCTCGTCACGAGTGGCCCTTATCTCTTTGCCAAGTTCCTCGCGAGTGGCTTTGACTTCGTCACGAGTGGCTCGTATCTCTTCACCCAGTTCCACGCGGGTTGCTTTTATCTCCTTAAGCACATCCTTGTTTACAGAGATTAGCTCCTTGAGCAATTCTGCTGCTTGATCGATCCTCTGATCGGTCTTTTCACTCCCCGAGACAGCTTTTAAAAATCTCTGGAACTCGTTGGTTGCGGCTGAATACTCCTTCTGGATATCTGCCACCTGAATCAGAGTATTCTTGATGTCTATGGCAGCAAGCAGGCTCCCCAGGTCGAAGTCTGCGCCCTCCGCTACCACCTTGACCCGGCCGTCATCGAGGTTCTGGACGTAGCCGGGCAGTCCAAAGTCCCTGGCAATGGAAACCACCCTGGCCCGGTAGCCGGTCTTCTGGACCTTGCCGGAGATATAAGCGGTCAGCCTGCGCATTACTGCTAATTTTCGACTCTTTTTATTTAAGCCTATGACCTGCTGTATTTTAGAGTAAGAAGGAGGGAGGCAAAAGTCGGTGATGTAGGAGGGAAAAAGATGTCGACCTTTGCCAATTACTATATACGGCAATTGCCGAGATAAAAGGTTTTCGCTTGAGCAAGTGCGGGGTTGGTCCAGATGATGAATGCAAGCTCCTTGATAACGACTATTTGCCAGCGGCCTCTTGCAGCAGCAATTGCGCATCCCCATGCATGCCGGCGAGCTTTTTGGTGATGGGGTGCTGCGGGCCGTACTCCTGCTCCGCCAGCCCTTTAATCCGCCAGATATCGGAGAGGAGCCTGCCGATCTCCTTTTGAACGTACCTGCGGTTCTGCTCGGTCATGGTCAAAACATCTCGATCTGCTTGAAGGCTCTCTTTCATTTTACCCTTTTCGCCGTCCTTCCCAAAAGCCTGGGATAACTGCCAAGACTATTTGGGAGGTCGACCAGGCCATGGGGCTGGGGAGATGAATCCATGTAGACAGAATTTGCGCAGAGAAGCGGCTGCACAGCCCTCTTAGGCTAGCGATGTAGGGCTGGGTGGCCAGTGACCGGACGGAGTGGAGAAGGCCATAAACGAGTAGTGTGGACGGCGATCATTCTGAAGACTGCATAATCGAGCAGCCGACCATCGAGCTTTTCCAAAACCTTGGCTGGGAGACTGCAAATGCTTTTATAAAACATTTTGTTTATAGATTGAAAGCAATTCGATTGTAGGATATAAAACCTGGGCGTTCTGTCATCGGTGCTGGACGCATCAGGTCGGTCTGGAAGGAGAGACTTCTGGTACGCCTCGTCTCCTTCAATAAATCCCCTGAAGGCTAGGAGAAAATCTATGCATTCTTAACGATACTAATAAATAATCATAAGCTGCGGTACATCTATTCAAGGATACCTGGATGCGAACATTGCGATTTTGCGTCAGAGCAATCTTGTTGATCGTGATACTAGTCGCGATGCTATCATTTGCCCTAGCTAGCGATAACTCTGCGAAAACCACAATTACGTCTCTCGCATGTGCTAAGTGTGCTGCCGAAAAAGCTCTCGATGACCTCTCCGTATCGTCTTTAGCTACTGTCTTTGCAGCAGGCCTTTTGGCGGGCTTCAATCCTTGTATCCTGGCCATATTGGTTTTTCTGGCAAGCTCGATGCTCTCAAGTACGGGCCATAGAAGGGATATCTTGGCTATGGTAGTTGCCTTTTCCCTAGGCATGTTTATGGTCTACATAATTTTTGGAGTGGGCCTATTCAACATTCTGCAGGAAAAGTCCACTGCGGTTATGTTCCGGCTTGTTCTGGCAGCTATCCTATTAGTTTTGGGGGTAATGCAGCTGGAAGACGCAAGGAGGCTGCAAAGTGGAGGCACTTCTCTCTTCCGCACGGACTGGACAAAGAAGTATGTACATGGTGTTACTGCCAGCCGAAAGCTAAGTTCCTACTTCCTCTTAGGGGCACTATTCTCGCTGGTAAGAGCACCATGTGTGGGAGGGATGTATGTCGCTATTATCGGTATAATCTCCAGCCAGGGATACGCTTCATCGGGGCTAATTTATTTGCTAATTTATAACCTGGGCATAGCCCTTCCAGTGCTGATTCTTGGGGGCATCATCGCATTAGGTATGAGTCCAGAACAGGTGGATCAATTCAGGCAAAAGCACAGAGTGGCTATCAGGTTGATAACGGGATTAACGCTATTAATTCTTATTCCGCTCATCTACTGGCAAATTACATAGTATGAAATGTATGATATCTAATAGAAATCAGGAGGTCGTTAGAAATGACAGAAGAGATGCCCAGACATTTTAAGTTTGGAGAAGCCTTAGGCACAGGTGTCAACTCAGCCTTCATTAACTTGAGATCAGAAATTATGAAAAATGGTCGAAGCCGCCGCAATAGGAGGACTTGTTCGTCTGGGTTCAGGCTTCGCATCTGCTTCAATGATTTTAGGAGATGACATAGCAGGACCATACCTATAAAGCACTGTTTGCACATCATATTCTATGAATAACAGCCAGGTGACTCGCCTCTGGGAGGTGGACTTTTTTCGTGGACTGGCCATTATAATGATGGTTATCTTCCACCTGGCATACGACCTGGACTTCTCCAGGATCTATGAGATTGATCTATCCCATGGATTCTGGTTTTATCTGGCTCGCTTCACCGCCTCCCTCTTTCTCCTGCTGGTTGGCATCTCCCTCACCCTGAGCCATTCCCGGGCGAAATTGGCCGGCCAGCTGAGCCAATACCCTTTCAGGCTCTTGAAAAGGAGCCTCTGGATAATGAGCCTGGCCCTGGGAATTACCCTTGTAACCTACATAGTCATTGGAAGGGGATTTATTGTTTTTGGAATCCTCCACCTCATCTCCATCTCCATACTCTTAGCCTATCCCCTCCTCCGCCTGGGCAGAATGAACATCCTTTTAGGGCTGGCAGCGATCTTGCTGGGCCTGTACATCCAGGAGCTTGAAGTGGACTTTTACTGGCTGATCTGGCTGGGCCTGGCTCCCCGGGATTTCGTCTCCCTGGACTATGTGCCTCTATTGCCCTGGTTCGGATTAGTGCTGATGGGTATGGCCGGAGGCGCATTGCTCTACAAGGACCTCGTCCACCGCTTTCCCCTGCCCGATATCAGTGCCTGGCCTCCGGTCAGAGGGCTCTTGTTCCTGGGCCGCAACTCTCTGGCCATCTATATCCTCCATCAGCCTCTGCTGCTTGGCCTGATCTATCTGGCTGACGGCCCGTCTCTCTAGAAAAGAGGGCCTTGTATCCGATCGGAGATGATGGCCCGTATTCTGGAAAGCGTGACGGCTCCCTTCGGCCCTGCGGGCGGATAGGGCCCTTAATGTTATCTATCAGCAGAGCTATCCATAGCAACATGCCATTTGAAGAATGCAGCATTAGCCATAAGGGCGTGCTCGTAGTGGGCGGTATAATCGTAGACCTGATTGCCAGATCCGAGAAGTTCAAGGTGGTCAATGACAACCTCTGTTTTCCCTTCGACTCCAAGATCACCCTCGATCAGCTCAACCAGGATACTGGAGGCTCAGCACACAACCTGGCAACCAACCTGGCAGAATTGGGCACAACCACTTACATCCTCGGTTCAGTGGGCAAAGAGGACCACGGCGAGGAATACCTGAGAAACCTTAGAATTCACGGCGCAATCACCAAATATGTCACCTTAAAGGAGGGCTTGACCGGGATGTCTCTGGTCTTTCTCTATAACGGCGAGAAGACCGTCCTGACCAGCAGAGGGGCCAATGCCCTGCTGGGTGAAGAGGACCTCAATTGCGAGGTCTTCGATAGGATCGATACCATGGTCCTTACCAGCCTGATAAGCCAGAAGAACATGGCGCTGATGAAAAAGGCCATAGAAGAGGCAAAAAAAAGAGGCATCTACATCATCACGAATCCCAGCATGAGCATGGTCACCCATAGACCTGAGGAGCTGAAGCATGCCATGCATAACAGCCAGGTGATAATCATGAACGGCAAGGAGTCGATGCTGATAACCGGGGAGAAGGATGTCGATTCCGCTATCAAGAAGCTGAAGGATTACGGAGCGGAGACTGTGATCGTCACCCTGGATATCAAAGGTGCACTGGTCTTAGATGATGAACGGACCTTCCGGGTACCCTCCTACAAGGTCAAAGTGGTGGACACGACCGGCGGGGGAGATAGCTTCACCGCTGGATTCATCCATGCCAAATACCATGGATACTCGAATGAAGAAGCTGTAAAGTTCGCCTCCGCTGTGGCCGCCCTGAACATCGTCACCCCGGGAGCGAGCACCGACCTGCCCAGCGAAAACGATGTGGTCGAGTTCATGAAGACGGCGGAGTTTCTGAAGGCTTGATTTGGGGGGCGAAGGGAGGGATCGCACCCGCATGGAAATCTAAAATTGAGGATTGTCATCCTTTGGGAGAGACAGCTCTAAACCCGATGGGCTATGAGGTGCTGGCAAGCCTGGAGGGGTCTCACTCTCAATTATTGCTCATCAGGCTTAAGGGCCAAGTCCCCTTTGCGGAATATGCTCTCTCCCTCCAGGTGCACCCTCTCGGGCAATCCTCCGAAACGGGCCCGGACGATCAGATCTCCGATCTGTTCTTTCATCACCCGGGCGATGCCGATGATGGATGTCGTGGGGCGGGCATTCACATCCACTGCCACTGGCCTGTCCCCAAGGACGTAGTCTATTCCCGCATAGCCAGAGAGGCCCAAGATATGAGCCGCCTTCTCTGCCGCCTCCCAGATCTCCGCTGCCCGGGGAGTGCGATAGGGCACCTGGCTTCCCTGATAGCTAATCTTCCCATCGGCAAAGTCGATCAGCTGGCGGTTGAGGGTTAAGGGCAGAAAACCCTCTTTCCCCACGATGAAGCTGGCGGAGAGGTGCAGCCCCTCATGGTAGCGGGTGACGATCTCATCCGGGCCCTCCCGGACAAAGGAGCTGATCCTCACCCCTTCCGAGCCCGAGCCTGTGCGCGGCTTGACCACATACTGCAGGCAGCCCTTATCCACCGGGTCGGGCCGGTCCACGATCTCGGCCACCGGAACGCTGGCGCGCGCGAGCGCCCGGGTAGAGAGTAGCTTGTCTGCCGCCAGCCGAGCGACAGCGGGGCTTGAGCCAAGATTGGCCGTCCGGCCTTCGATTATCTCCAAAAAATGCGGCTGCAGGCCATCAGGAGCGATCAGCAGGCATGCTTCTGCCTCGACCGACTGCAGGAGAGACCCAAAATCCCTCCCGCCTCCCAGCATTATGGGCTTGCCCTCCTTTAACCTGGGCCCAGGGGTGGAATAGGCCACCTCGTGTCCGCTGGACGCGAAGCTCTCCACCAGACAGGAGAGCATGGCTCTGCCCTCCAGCTCATGGGTACCGCCCAGACCCAGGGCGGATGCATACTCGGCAACGAAGATGTCCATGAATTCTCGAGACTGCCTTTGCAGGGCGGGCTATACTAGTCTTATGGCCGAAGAGGCCGAAAGACAGGGCTATTGAGAGGAGGGATATCGGCAAGAGACAAAGAAGCAAGAGATCATCAATTAACCTTTTATTCCAGCCCACTTCTCCTAAAGCCCATGAAGCTTCCGGGCACGGCGACAGCAGAGGAGAACATCCACATCGCCATGGGAAAGCTGGCCATCAGGCCTGGCGATCTGTTCCTGGATATAGGCTGCGGCTCAGGGGCAGTCTCCCTGGCCGCCTCCCGCTACACAGACAGGATCTACGGCCTGGACCGCAGATCAGAGGCGGTAAGTCTCAGCAGAGAACTGGTTGCATGTGGGAAATTCATTCTGGGCGAGGCAGAGGAGATCATACCCCGGCTGCCAGCGGTGGACAGATGCTTTATCGGCGGCACAAGGGGGATAGACAAGTTCCTTCCCCTTCTGCTGGAGAAGGCCAGCCCGGGATGCATGATCGTCGTCGACCTGGCCAGGATAGGAATAGCCAGCAAGGTGGCAGAGCTGATGAAAAAGGAAGGCATATTCAGGGAGATCCTGCAGATTCAGATAAACCGGGGCTACGACCTTGCGGGGGACATAGCCTTCAAGCCCATAAACCCCATATTCATGGTGATCGGCAAATGTTAATCGGCATAAGCCTGGGACCGGGCGATCCGCAGCTATTGACCTTCAAGGCAGCAGCGACCTTGAAGAGCTGCAAGCGGGTCTATGTTCCGGGAGAGATGGCAGCAGAGCTGGCCAGGCCCTACTCCTCCCCCCAAATCCTGGATTTCCCCATGATCCAGGATGAACTGGAGTTGAAAAGGATCTGGCAGAAAAATGCAGATATCATCGCCCAGGACGCTGGCGCCAGCCAGGTGGGCTTTGCCTGCATCGGCGACATCAACACCTTCTCCACCTTCAGCCATCTGAAGAGGGTGATAGAAGAGCGCCATCCGGGAATAGAGATCCAGACCATTCCCGGGGTGGGAGTGGTCCCAGCCCTGGCCTCCAGATTCGATGAACCTTTGGAGAGGTCTTTTCTGGTCTCGGACGGATCCCAGGTGCAGTCGGTGATCAGGATAAAGGCGACCAGGCCCAGGAAGCTGGCTGAGGAGCTCCGAGAAGAGGGTTATGAGGATTTCACATTGGGCATGAGGCTCTTTACCCCGGAGGAGAGGATCGTCCGGGGAGAGATGCCGGAGAGGAGCGAGTACTTCAGCGTCCTCTTGGCCCGGAGGAGAGAATGAAGGTCTACTTCGTAGGGGCGGGACCGGGCGACCCGGAGCTGATCACCGTCAAGGGCAAGAGGCTCTTGGAGGAGGCGGACCTGGTGGTTTACGCCGGCTCTCTGGTCAATCCCCAGCTCCTGGAGGGATTGAGAGCCATCAAGGTCGACAGCAATGGACTTTCTATAGAGGAGACCCAGGCAAAGATGGTCGAGTTCCTGCGAGCGGGAAAGAAGGTGGTGCGACTGCACAGCGGCGACCCTTCGATCTATGGCGCCATATTAGAGCAAATGAAACCCCTGGAGGAGATGGGAATAGAGGTGGAGGTGGTCCCTGGAGTCTCCTCCCTCTTTGCCGCCTCCGCCGCCCTGAAGACCCAGCTCACCCTTAAGGGGATCTCTGAATCTCTGATCATAACCAGGCCCAAAGGGACCACGCTGGCAAAGGACGACCTGCCCACCCTCAGCCGCCTGGGAACGACCATGGCCATATTTCTGGGAATAGACAAGATCAGGGATATAGTCCAGTCCTTAGACCGGCCGGGCACAACTCCGGTGGCGGTGGTCTATCACGCCTCCTGGCC
>DAIO01000015.1:0-7803 GCA_002498745.1 Methanosaeta sp. UBA533
AGCCTGGACCCAAGGGCGAAGCTGATCTCCATTCTGGCCATCGTATTCGCAACCAGCCTGATTGGAGATCTGAATGTCCTGATATTCATCTATCTCCTCACCCTGCTCTTCGCATATCTGAGCAAAATAGATGTGCTCTTTTTCATCAAGAGGGTATGGCTGTTCATACCAGTTTTCGCTGGGATCATTGCCCTGCCCATGATCTTCAACATCTTCATCCCGGGCGACCCCCTCATTCACCTGGCAAACCTTGGGCCGGGAGCTCACCTGGGGCCGTTCTCCCTTCCAGAATCGATCTATATAACCCGCCAGGGAACTGTAGCCGCCGTGATCTTCACCATGAGGGTGGCAGCATGCGTATCGGCAGTGGTATTGCTTTTCATCACCACCTCCAAGCAGGTCCTCTTCAAATCCCTGAGATCTGTGGGCGTTCCAAAGCTGTATGTCCTCACCCTGGAGATGGCCTATCGTTATATCTTCCTCCTGATGGAGCTGGTGCGAGAGATGTACATCGCCAAGAAGGCGAGAACCATTCGGGCAGGAGGGCTGTTCGACGAGCAGAAGTGGGTGGGAGGAAGGATGGGCTACACCCTGATCAGATCCCTGGACATGAGCGAGAAGGTCCATATGGCCATGACCTCCCGGGGATTTAACGGCGAGGTGCATATTATGCAGGAGTTCAAATTCAGGAGTCGGGACTACCTCGCCGGGGCAACAGCTATATCTCTTAGCATTCTGCTCCTTTTAGTCTCTCAGAATATCCCTCGGATATAGGAGCATGGAAAAGAAGATGGATACCATATTTGACCTCAAGAATATATCTTACTCCTACCTGGGAAAGATCGAGGCCTTGAGGGATATCACTCTCAAGATCAATCGAGGGGAAGAGGTCACAATAATAGGCTCAAACGGCAGCGGAAAGTCTACCCTCTTAGCCGTCTTGAACGGCCTGGTGTATCCGACATCCGGTGAATTCTATGCCTTCGGCCATCATCCGGTAACCGAGGAAGAATTCGACTCCATAAAGGAGAATGAGTTCAGGACCTACTTCCGTACAAAGGTGGGCTTTGTCTTCCAAAACTCCGACATCCAGCTTTTCTCCTCTACGGTCTTCGAGGAGATTGCCTTCGGCCCATTGCAGCTGAATATACCTTTGGAGGAGGTTAAAGCCAGGGTTGAAGATATAATGGAGATGATGCAGATCGCAAAGCTCCGGGACAGAGCGCCTCATACTCTGAGCGGAGGGGAGAAGAAGAAGGTCTGCATAGCCACCGTCTTAGTGAACAATCCCGATGTGCTGCTATTGGACGAACCCTCTGCCGGCCTTGATCCCAGGACCCAGCTATGGCTGATAGAACTTCTCAGCGAGCTATCCCATGCCGGGAAGACCATCATCACTGCTACACACGACCTGGAGATCATGGAATTGATCAGCAAGAGGTCCATTGTGATGGGTGAGGACCACATGATCAAGCTGGATGACACTCCAAAGAGAGTTCTCTCCAATTATGAGCTCCTTATGGAATCCAATCTGGTGCATGAGCACATGCATATCCACGGCAAGCTGGTGCACGAGCACCTGCACGACCATGAGACGGGTCATACTCATGTCCACCTGAAGAGCTAGGATGCACTTAATTATTATCATTTCAATCCCTGAGATGTGTTAGGATGCACTGGGCGAAAACCAAGATGCTCCTACTGGCAGGGGTGAAAAGCAGCTCAGCCTTCATCTGCCTGTTCTATAATTATCTGGTTAATCTGTTCGAGGATATGCCGAATCTCCTTTTGCAGGATATCCCAAAGCACCTCTTCATCCAGGCCAAAATACCTGTGAACCGATATATCCCTAAGTCCTGCTATCTTCCTCCACTGGACATCGGGATAGCGTTCTCGAATCGGCTGAGGTATATGTTTGGCAGCTTCTCCTAAAATAACCAGATTAAAAATTGTCGCATCGTAGGTTTTTTCGTCCGCGACGAATTGGTCAAAATCCAGGCCTTTTGCATAGCGCAGCAGTTTCTTGCACGACACCTGCATATCCTCAAGATAGAGCAGATAGTCCCTCGACATACTGGGCCTCGCTCTCTACCTGTGCTTTGATCCTGGGTCGAATGGATTTTCGGGTCACCAAATCTACAGGGCGCTGCAGCAAATCTTCCAGGAAGAACTTCAAATCCATGTACGCATTGAAGGTCGCAGGCCCCAGGAACTCAACCAATATGTCTACATCGCTATCAGGTCGTGCCTCATCTCTGGCTACTGACCCAAAGATGGCCAGCGACTTAATCCCAAATGCGGCCAGCTCTTTCCTATGTGCGGTTAGTGTTTGAAGGACCTCAGATCTTCTCATAAATCCACTTGGCATTTGTTTCTCTATCTTAATATATAGGGCTTTGCAGGTCCGAAATATCTTTTGTATCAATAACTGACCAGAATGTCGCTAGACATAGTTTTCCTTGCTCTCCTCCTTCTCCTCTGTATCATCTCCTCTCCCTCGCCGGGCCTGGCACCGAAGACCTGCGACTGGATCTCCTTGGCGGTCTCCAGCTCAATTACCCTCAAGGGACATCGCAGATGGCCAAGCTATCCATTGCGCTCTTTCTCGCTTGAATAGTAAGCGAATCATTCCAGTTTGCAGGTAGTATCTCAGTCTCGGCTTGAAGGGGCCCAGATTTCAATATCTTGCTTGCGTAAAAAAGAATTAAAGAGGCAGCAGTACCATTGCTGCCTGCTTTGCCCATTCGATGAACTGTTCCGGGAAAACACCGATATAGACCACTGCAAGAGTCGCCAGCACAAGCCCGGCAACGTATCCCTTGGCCTCAGAGATCTTTGGCCCTTCCGGCTCCTTCAAGATCATGTAGCTTATGATCCTCAGGTAGTACACCAGGGATAGAGCGCTGTTCAGGATGGCCAGAAACACCAGCCAGCCCAGGCCGGAGTACCAGACCGAGGCGAAGAGCACGAACTTGCCCACGAATCCTGCGGTTGGTGGTATGCCAGCCAGAGCGAACATGAGCACCATCATGCAGATAGCAGTGATAGGCGCCCTGCTGATGAGTCCTGCATAGTTGGAAATGTCGTCAGGATCAGATTCGCTTCCTTTAGGCGATATCGATGCAACCTGAGCTGCGCCGATGAAGGCGCCCGTCTTCATGAGAGCATGTGCCAGTATGAGTAGCAACGCTCCGGCTATGCCTAGCAGAGCCATCTGTTGGATACCCAGGTTGAAAACATCAACGGGTGCATCTCCCCAAGCCTTTCCTACTACCGCAAAACCCATGGCGATGTATCCCGCCTGGGCGATTGAGGAGTATGCCAGTATCCGCCTGACGTTATTCTGCCAGCAGGCGGCCAGGTTTCCTAGGGTCATGGTTACTGCTGCCAGTATGGCGAAAGCCAGATACCACTCCACCCTCATGGCCACCAGGGCGATCAGGAGAACCCTGAAGGCTGCGGCAAATCCCATCTTCTTGGAGCCTGCTGCGAGCAGAGCCGAGACCAGGGCCGGTGCTCCCTCGTAGGTATCGGGAGCCCACATATGGAATGGCACCAGAGCCATCTTGAAGGCAAACCCGGCGATGACGAATAGCAGGGCGACTAATGTCGCTGCACCGAATGATTCTACCGATGCTGCTGCGATGTCTGCGAGCCTAGTCGATCCGGTCATGCCGTAGAGCAATGAGAAGCCGAAGAGCATGAACGCCGAGGAGACCGAGCCATAGATGAAATACTTCATGGCCGCCTCCAGGTTCTTCTTCGTCTTGTCAAACGCCGCCATGGCGTAGGTGGACAGGCTTGCCAGCTCGAAGCCCACGAACAGAGTCACCAGATCCACTGAACTGGAGACTATCATCATGCCCACAGTGGCAAAGAGCAGCAGAGCGAAAAACTCGTCTGAGCCCTTTCCAGTGTACTTGGATAGCGATGCTATCACTACCAGCAAGGACACTATCAGGAAGACCGCCTTGAAGAACTGGGACAGGGCATCTACCGATATGGTATCAAAGAAGAACAGGGTGGGGGCAATAAAGAGATTGCTTGCCACCAGCCCCAGGGCTGCGACCAGCCCGGCCAAGCTCAGATAGCCTGGGAGCTTTCCACTGTTCTTCATCAGGGACCCCAGCAGCAGGATAAGCACTGCCAGTGCCGTCAATAACGCCTCTCCCCAGAGGGGTGCGTAGTGAGAAAAGTCCACTTCAAATCACCCCCATCTCAGATAAGGTTACAACCGGCTGCAATAGCTGGTTTGCTGCTGTGCCCATCATGTCGGTCATAAGACCGGGCTGCAGGCCGAAGAGCAGGGTGAGCAGAATGATCATGCTCATACTGAACAGCTCATAGACATGCGGGTCATGCACATCCATATACTTTCTCAGAATCGGGCCGAACATGGCCTTCTGCATGGCCCAGAGATGATAGGCCGCAGTGATCACTATGCTCAGGAAGACCACTATCATGACGTATGTGGGAAGGGTGGCATAGGCTCCTGTAAGAGTCATGAACTCAGCCACAAATCCGCTCATGCCCGGCAGGCCTAAGGAGGCCATAAAGCCAGCCATCATGATAACGGCAAACTTGGGCATCCTGTCAGCCAGTCCTCCCAGGTCTGCAATGATTCTGGTGCCGACAACGTGCTGAATGGTGCCGGCGGACATGAAGAGGACACAGGTAATGATGCCGTGGGAGAACTGCTGGAACATGGCACCCTGAATGGATAATGGCACCAGGGCCACTGCTCCTAGAGTTACGAATCCCATGTGGCTAACTGACGAGTAGGCCACCAGCTTCTTGATATCCTTTTGCGCCAGCGCCAGGAATGCTCCGTAGACGATGGAGAGCACCGCAATGATGGCGATGATGGTCACAAAGGCCTTGTCAACGCTGGGCAGCATTGGCACTATGATCCTGAACAGACCATACCCGCCCATCTTCAGCAGTAGCGCAGCAAGCACCACTGAGCCGGCGGTCGGAGCCTCGACGTGGGCATCCGGCAGCCAGGTATGGAAGGGGAAAGCGGGCATCTTGACCAGGAACCCGAGAAGCAGTCCTGCGAAAATGATGTTCAGCAGGGATTGCGGGAATATCTCCGGGTTTTGGGTGGCCTTCAGCAGGGTCAGCATATCAAAGGTTCTCGATCCATCCGGCAGCTGGTAGGTGAAGTACAGAGCGAATATCGCCAGGAGCATCACCAGGCTGGCCACGTGAGTGTAGATGAAGAACTTGATTGCCGCATAGTCCTTTCTCGGTCCGCCCCATGATCCGATGAGGAAGAACATGGGGATGAGCACAACCTCCCAGAAGATGTAGAACAGGAAGAAGTCCAGTGCAGTGAACACTCCGAGCACTCCCACCTCATTTAAGAGAAGCAGGGCGAAGTATTGATTGGGCTTCTTTGTCTCTCCCCAGGAGTATATTATCACCAGTATGGTAACAATGGTGGAGAGAAGAACCAGGGGGAATCCTATGCCATCGACGCCTAAAGTATACTTGACTCCGATGGATGGAACCCAGTCGTAGCTCTCCACGAACTGCATCATAGTTGAGCTCTTATCGAACTCCATGTACATCTGCAGGGATAAGACCAGAGGCGCAAATGAGGCGATCAGAGCCACGAATTTGGCTCGTGTTCCCGCAAAGAAGGATACCACAGCTCCCAGCAAGGGAATGAGTATCATCAATGAGAGCGCGTTTGAGATCATATCAGGCCCACCTCCATTGCCAGACTGATCGCAGCAATTGCAATCACCAGCACCACTATCCCTAGCATTAAAGCAGTGACGTAGTTTTGCACCACGCCCGTCTGAACCTTTCTCACGTGACCTGCGAAGCCCATCACCCAGGCGCTGAGCCAGTTAAGCCAGCCGTCAACTACCTTGATGTCGATCGTATTGCAGATCAGCGCTGTGCCGTAGACTATCCCTTCAGATATCCAGCCGGTCATTATCTCATGCTGATAGTAGCCTTTGAGCAGCAACTTTCTGATTGGATCCTTATCCCCGGTCACCTGGCTGGGGTCGAACTTCTTGACCCGATCCCAGTAGAACAGGGCTGCTATCAGAATGCCGCCCAAAGCCACAATATATGGCAGTAGCTGAATGTGCAATGGTATCGCATGGCCCTCCTCTCCTTCGGCAGCTGCACCATGCTCTTCAATAAGCGCATGCCCGCCAATTATGCCCAGCTCAGCGAAATCGACCTCATAATGCTCGAAGTTGGAGTCCAGATAGTTGTAGAAGTCATGCTGAGCGGCAAAGCCGAATGCGAAGGCGAATATGGCCAGAATCACCAGCGGCCCGAGCATAACCCAGGGAGACTCGTGCTTTCCATAGTTAGATCTCTCTTTGCCTGTGAAGACGGAAAACCACATTCTGAAGGTGTAGATGGCTGTCAGAACCGCCGCCAGTATGAGGAAGATGTAGGGCAGGAAGTTGATCGCTACGCCGTACTCATAAGCGATCATGATGATCTCATCCTTGGAGAAGAATCCCGTGAATAAGGGGAATCCTGCCAGGGATAATGAGCCTATGAGCATGGTGTACATGGTCCACTTCATGTACTTCCCAACGCCTCCCATCTCACGCATATCGTTGGTATTGACGGCGTGGATGACTGAGCCGGCACAGAGGAAGAGCAGGGCCTTGAAGAATGAGTGGCCTATGAGATGGAACATGGAAACGCCCACCGCAAATGCTCCTACTGCTGCTCCCATGCCAAGACCTGCCATCATGAAGCCGAGCTGAGAGACTGTGGAAAAAGCCAGTACTCTCTTGATATCAAACGCCGTCAGGCCCATGGTGGCTGCGAACAGGGCTGTGAATGCTCCCACTGCTGCTACCGCGGTCAGGCCGTGAGGTGCGGCATAGAATAGGGGAAACATCCTGGCCACCAGATAGACACCAGCGGTAACCATCGTTGCCGCATGGATCATGGCGGAGACGGTGGTTGGACCCTCCATGGCATCAGGAAGCCAGACATGCAAGGGGAACTGACCTGACTTGCCCACTGCGCCGCCCAGAAGGCCCAGAGCGATGAGCGTCAGCTGATCCGGTGGTATCATGCCTATGTGAGCATATATCACCGGGAACTGCAGGAGATACTCTCCCGGGTTGAGGGTGAGGTTCAGGCTGGCCAGGTTGTTGTAAAGCACAATTATGGCCGCCAGGAACATGACGTCACCCACGCGGGTGGTCAGGAATGCCTTCTTGGCAGCTGCTGCCGCAGACGGCTTCCGGTACCAGAACCCGATCAGGAGATATGAGCACAGTCCCACCAGCTCCCAGAATATGAAGAGCTGAAGCAGGTTATCTGCATAGACCAGGCCCAGCATTGAAGCGGAGAACAGAGCCGCCTCGGCGAAGTATCTCGCTGAACCCGGATCACCGTTCATGTATCCATTGCCGTAGATGTGGATCAAAGTGACCACGAAGGACACCATGAGCAGCATAACTAATGCCAATGGATCTATCAGTATTCCCACATTGAAATCGCCAAACCAGCGCATCGACTGATGGACGATATCACCGGGATAGATCTCTTGGAATATTCCAAAGGATATAATGAAGCTGCCTAATGTAGCCAGAACGGTGATGAATCCACCGCCTCTGGGCAGGTGCCAGCCAAAGAAGAGGCACAGCACAAATGCCAGTACAGGCAGCCCAACAATCAGATAAGCTAAATCGGAATACAAAGACTACCACCTCATGGTGTTTATGTTATCCAGGTCAATGGTTCCGTATAGCCTGTATAGTGCGATCAATATAGCAAATCCAACACCCGCTTCAGCTGCCGCCAGCGCTA
>DAIO01000009.1:0-5251 GCA_002498745.1 Methanosaeta sp. UBA533
AAATCTGCGTAGTCGCTCCTCAAAAACCAATAAAAGATCAAAAAGCCCTCGCCTCATCTCACGCAGGCCAGCAGATCCTTGCTGGTGACGATGCCCACCAGTGCCCCGTCCTTCATCACCGGCAGCCTTCTGATCTTATGCTTAATCATCAGCTCCGCTGCCTTCTGGGTGGAATCATCAAGATCGATGGTGATCAGAGGCCCAGGGGTCATGATATCAGAGACCCTGACCCTTGCCGGGTCCAGCCCCCTGGCAAACACCTCCAGGAAGACCTGGCTGGTGGTGACGATTCCCAGACACTCCTTGAGGAGGCACTCCTTTGCCACCAGAACGCTGCCCTTCTTCTGCGCGGCCATCACCTTTATGGCATCCAGCACCATGGCCTCGGGGGGCACGGTGACTATGGGGTAGCTCATCAAATCTCTGACCTTCATGGCACAACCATTCCTTTGGGCGGACAAAGTGAATAAAGCCGCCGTTTCGCATTGTCAATCCACTTATTGCCACTCTACCAAGATAAATCAGACGCTCGAGATATGATAAGATAATAATATCATATTCGTTATATTCTTGTTTTAGATCTTCTGGAAGAGGAGTTGAGGAGAGCCTCCTATTGCTCCAGCTCCCCCCACTCGATCTCCAGACCTACCGCGGGCTGCTCCAGGCCGAAGCTGCGCAAGAGCAGGGGGTGCAGCTCTCCAAAGCAGCCGATCCTCTTGCCTTCTGCGAAGAGGTCCGCCCCCCTTCCCGGCATAAAAGCTCTGTCCTTGGTGGGAGCGATATCCGCCTCGATGTCCATCTCCCTCAAGACGGCATCTACAACCGACCTGATCTCCGAATAATTCGCCCCGCTGTGAATGGATGCAGCAGCCAGATTCATCCTGGTCTTCTTGTCTTTCACCACATCCCCGGCAGCGAATATCCTCTGGGGAAGAGGATGATGCTGATTGAGGGCGAAGATCTCCAGAAGGGAGCTGAGAAGCGAGGTACGAAGGATGGTATGCAACTCGCTAATGGGGTGAAGAACGCGGGTCGCGCCCGCCACCTCCGGAGCATAGAACCTGCGCATCCACTGGAAGTGCACCTTCTCATTGGTCAGGGTGAAGGGCATGGTCTCCAGATACCCCAGACCCGCCATGATCTCCCTGATCTCTCCCTTGCGCACTTCAGAAGAATGGGCCCGGCCCACGGTCACCGTCTGGGGAAGCCGGGCTTCAAGATTGTCATAGCCATATGCCTTGGCCGCATCCTCGAAGATGTCCCAGGAGTGCATTATATCTGCCCGGTAGGCCGGAACCCGAACCTCTACCATATCATCCATCTCCTCACCGGCGGTGACGGCTCCAAAGCGCATCCTCTGCAGGCATTCGGCCAGCTCTGCTCCCGTCAGATCAAATCCTATCAGCCGGTTGGCCTCCTCAGTTCTCACCTTCCAGCTGGCGGGCGACAGATCCGGACTGAGAAAGTCGCCCTCGCTCCTCTTCACCAGAACGCTCTCTATTTTCCCCCCCCTCTCCGCCAGAGAGGTGACCACGATGTTCAGGGCCTTGTGGACCACAGGGTCAGTCCCGGTGACATCGATGAAGAGATCCTCCGTCTCCTCGGTGACGCTAGTCAATTCGCCATTGATGATCGGCGGGAAGGATAAAACCCGATCATCTGCATCCACGATCAGTGGATAGACCGGACAGTCCTTCAGGATATGGCCGTAATCCTTTCCTTTGGGGTGATTCTGCAGGATCTCCTCCATGGTCATCTCCTCGCTATAGTCCAGGGGGACGAACCGGCGCAAAGGGCTCTCGCCGAAATAGCGAAAGGGTGGCCGTACCCTGGATATGTCGTGCACTCCTATAGCCACCTTCCGCCGGTTCCTGCCCAGGCCCCAGTGCAGGTCCTCCTGCAGCCCCATCAGGGACTCGATGGCCTCATCGGTGAACTCGAGACCCCTCACCACTGCACAGCCGATCAGAGGGCGCACCGATTTGACCGACTCCTCCACCTGAACGACGACAGGACCGGGGGAGACGCTGTAGCTGACCAGGCCGGTCTTGATCCCCAGGAAGCCCTGCATCGCTCTTGCCACCCCCTCTGAGCTATAGAGGTCGGGCCGGTCGGGGAAGAACTCCACATCTACATACTCCTCCTCCGCCCTCTTTCCTATGTCTGCACCCATCATGGCCAGCCTGCTCATGATCGTCTCTCGAGAGGCGCCAATCAGCCTCTCCATATCCTGATAATAAAGTCTGACAACGGGCATGGTATACTCCTCACAGCTTGATGGAAACCGGCGTCCGGCGCAGCCATTCGATATCCGATTGATACAGCAGCCGGAGGTCCTTCAGCCCCAGCCTTAGCATGGCCACCCTGGAGACTCCCAGGCCCCAGGCCAAAACGGGATGATCGATGCCGAATGGGGCTGTAACCTCCTTTCTGAACACCCCAGCACCTCCCAGCTCCACCCATCCCAGGCCGTCGATATAGACCTCGGGCTCGACTGAGGGCTCAGTGTAGGGGAAGTAGCCCGGTCGGAAGCGCACCTCCTCAAATCCCATCTTTCCATAAAACTCCTTCAAGATGCCCAGGAGATGGCAGAAGGTCACGCTCTTGTCCATCACTATTCCCTCCAGCTGCTCGAACTCCGGGGTATGAGTGGAGTCTATGGCCTCCCGCCGGTAGACCCGATCGATTCCGAAGGCCTTGACCGGCGGCAGGGGATGCTCTGCCAGGTATTTGATCGTCACTCCGGTGGTATGGGTACGCAATACCTCCTGTCGGGCCACCTCCGGACTCCAGCAGCCTCCCCATCCGGTAGACCCTACGCTGCCGCCGCATTCATGCATCTCTTTGACAAGGGCATAATCGGGGATATCCCCCTGGCTGTTCAGATAGAAGGTGTCCTGCATCTCCCTGGCCGGATGGTCCTGGGGCTGGAAGAGGGCATCGAAGTTCCAGAAGCTGGTCTGAACGATCGGCCCCTTGATCTCGACAAATCCCATCTCCAGCATGATCTCCCGCATGTTATCGATCAGTCGCTGGTAGGGATGCCTCTTTCCCGGAAAGATCCTCTCCGCAGGGAGGGAGACGTCATAGGGGCGAGGGCGATAGACTGAGCCTCTGTAGCTGAGATATAAACCGTCCACATCATCCTGCCACTCCCCCGATTTTATCATCTCAGCAGTGAGAGCAGGCATATCCAGTACCGCTTTCTTTGCGCCGGAACGCTTTGGCTCGAGCTTTGTTATTGCCAGGCGGCCGGCTTCGGTGATGATGTAGCGCCACTCTTTGCTCTTGCTGGAGGTGACAAGCCCCCGGCTTTTCAATGCAGCGAGGGCCTTCTCGTCCCATTTGGGATTTGAGCCGACTCCATCACTCAGAGCCTCCAGGATCAGTTCATCCTCGCCCTTGTCAGCGTCCTTTAGGGGTTTGATAATCCCACCCTCGATCGCCGCCCAGCCCTTCTTACGCAGCCAGCCCAGGCCGATCTTGAGGGCAGGGTCCTTCAGCTCGGACATGGGCATACCCCCTCCTAAAGATAGAAGGAGCCTTCTCTCTGGCAGGCCCTCCCTGACATAAGCAGCCCCCTCATCGGTGAGGGAGAAGGTCTCATTCACCGACTTATCCACCTGGATCAGGCCCTGCTCGGCCAGCAGATCGGCTGCCGCTCGGGCTGTTTCGATCTTCATCTGCCGCTTTTCGGCAATGCTCTGCGGATCCGAAAGTCCTTCTGATATCGCTTTCAGCACTAGAAACTCGTTATTCGATAAATCTGATAGCATAGTATCGTCCCTGCTCTGATTGATTTTCGGGGCAACTGCCAGTTGCCCTCAAAAGAAAGAAAAGACTGTGTGGCTATAAACTCCCAAAGCCTGCCCCTTCTGCTTTGAGAGCATGGTTCTGTGATTGATAATTGGGATCTTTGCTACATTCTGAGGCACGTTTTTTTCGGTTAGATTGATGATACATAAACCTGTCGAACAGCGCCCCCAGTGAAGGAAGGCAAAATGCACAGCGCTTTGCGCCAGGAGATGATTTGCTGATATCGAAGAGGGCCTATATGAAAAATGGGTGATAATCGAACCGTCTCAGGATTTCATAGGAATCAGCGTTAAGTATTTCTACAATTGACGGACTCCCTTTTATCCCAATGCGATAGGGGTCTGAAAAACTGTGAACTGGCACACAATGACAACAGATGAGGTCATATCCAAGCTGGATTCCGACCAAAAAGGCATAAGCTCAAATCAGGCAAGAGAGAGGCTCTCCCAGCACGGCCCCAATCAGATTGAAAGCACTACCAAACCCTCGCCATTGAAAATCTTCATAGGTAAATTTAAAGATTACATGGTCCTGGTGCTGATCTTTGCCGCCATCATCTCTTTTATCGCCGGAGAGACCACCAATGCCTATGTCATTTTGGGGATCGTCGTTTTAGTTGCCATCATCGGCTTCGTCCAGGAGTTCAAGGCAGAGAAGGCCATGGAGGCGCTGAGAGAGATGGTGGCCCCAGAGGCGGATGTGATCAGAGACGGTCAGATGAGCACAATCCCGGCCGCTGAACTGGTTTTAGGGGATGTGGTCTTCCTGGAAGCAGGGGATAAGGTGCCAGCCGACGGCCGCATCCTGGAGGTGACCTCCCTTCAGGTCATCGAGTCCTCTTTGACCGGAGAGTCCATGCCGGTGGAAAAGTTGGCCCAGACCCTGCCCGAGGATATGGCGCTGGCAGACAGGAAGAATATGGTCTTCATGGGGACCATCATATCTCAGGGCAACTGTCGGGCAATAGTCACCGCCACCGGTCTCAGCACAGAGCTAGGAAGGATCTCAGGCCTGATGAAGCAGGAGCAGGCCGAGCCGCCTCTCAAGATCAAGCTCCAGCAGCTGGCGAAAAGGCAGGCCTTCCTGGTTATGGTGATATCGGCGATCGTCTTCATCCTCATGTTCAGCCGAGGGTTGCCGGTCATAGATGCCCTCATCGCCTCCATCGCTCTGGCAGTAGCCGGAATCCCTGAAGCCCTTCCATTCATTGTCACACTGGCCCTGGCCTTTGGAACCCAGGCCATGGCAAAGAAGAACGCCATCATCAGAAGGCTTCCCGAGGTGGAGACCCTGGGCTCGACCACGGTGATCTGCACCGATAAGACCGGCACCCTGACCACAGGAGAGATGACCCTTCGTGAGATCCGCACCTACAGAAAGATAGAGGTCACGGGCGCAGGATACGATCCGTCCGGCCAGTTCATATCCAATGGGG
>DAIO01000159.1:0-13094 GCA_002498745.1 Methanosaeta sp. UBA533
CTCTGCTCGGTGCCAGTCAGCCTCCGGCAAGACCTCCTGCACTCTGGCCGGGACGAACTGCATCCAGTGGCCGATGTGAAGCACCATTCCCTCTTTGAGGGGACTTGGCCAGTATTTAACTATCCGGGCCATGGCTGAGAGCTCTGAGACCTTCTTGATCGATTTGTCATTGGTGAGGATGGTTCCCCGGTCCAGGTCCTCAACATCGACCCCTTTGAGGGCGATCCCAGTCCTCTCGCCAGCGCCCGCTACATCGAAGTCCTCATCATGCTTCTGGATGGAGCGGACCTGGGCGGTCTTCTCACCAGGGAGAACCATCAGCTCATCATGCTTCTTCAGGGTTCCCTCTGCCACCGATCCCAGGACCACAGTGCCTATGCCCCGCACATTGAAGAAGTGGTCCACAGGCATCGTCCCGGTTGGAGAGTCGTAGCTGGTCTTGATCATTTCAGAAAGGGCCAGGAGCCTCTCGCGAAGGGCGTTTTTATCATCATCCAGAAAATCATAGCCATCGACCACGGTGCCCTTGATGAAGGGCATGATCTGATCTTTATCTATGAAGTTTCTCAGTATCACCATGCCGTCCTTCTTGCCCAGAGAGTCCAGCATGAGGACCGTCTCCCCAAAGGCGGGACCCATCTGATCCACAATCAATAGAATCTTCTGGGACATGGAGATGGCATAGAATAAAGGTGCTATCCTCTCCGGGTATCTGCTTGGCTCGATGAGGGTAACGGTATTCTCCCCTTTCTTCAGATTATAAAAGGTAAGATCGCTGACGGTGCCCTTCTTTCCCAGCTCCTTGCCATATTCAGGGGCGCCCAGGATCGCCACATTGAGATTGGACATACAATGCCTGAATTATCCTTGGGATAATAGGTCTTGCGGTGGCGGGATAAGCCATTTCAGGTTGAACAGGCACACCAGCTCTCCAGCCCCATGAGGTATGCGGCTCCTGCTATGGTCACTCCGAAGAGCACCACCCTCCTATTATGCTCAGCCGCACGATCCAGGAGATCGTCGATGGTGCCGTTCACTATGGTCGACCCGGTGATCAGAATGATCTGGCACTGCTCAAAAATCTCCTCGGAATTCAGGCCGTCCAGCACCTTAACCCCACAGCGCTCGCTGCCCGCCTCCGCCAGGTCCGAGACCATCACCCTTTCCCTGCCAAAGGCCTTGACCAAAGCCTCCAGAATAGCGGGCTGCAGGCCCACCAGCCCCACCTTCTCCCATTGCTGATCTCTCAGCCAGTCCACTGCCAAAGATGAGCACTTCTTCGGGCCATCATCCCGGCAGTGAACTGTCTTCTCGATCTTGCCCATATATCTGAGAGCAGCATTCATGGTGGCAACAAAGACCGCCCGCTCGAAGTTCTCATCCAGCTGCATGGCTAAGACATCCCCAAGAGTTCCCCGGAAATGCCCACTAGCAGCAGTGAACGCCTGTCCGGCAACTCCCTTAAAGGTAGCCTGCATGAGAACCTCCCGTCCCCTGATTATGGGAAAATCGTCCCTTCCGGGATCTCCGATTGCCTCCGCTACGCTGAGCGGCCGACTGATGACCACCTCGCTTTGCAGCTCCCGGCAATAGACCTCATCGCCCTGGAACTTGAGCAGCTGAATGAAACGCCTCTTTGTCTCCACTAACAATTCTCCGCAGGTCATAGTAATTCCCTTCTCAAAGCTGATGGTACCTTAAAAATCCATATTCATCCAGTATAGCCTGAGCATCATTTGACATTAGAAGATCGATGAATGCCTCGGCAGCTTCTGAATTTTCGGATTGGGAGAACACCGCTATGCTGGCGTTCCCAATACAATTGTATCCCTCCGGGATGGAGACCTTTCTGACCTTCCCCCTCATCTGGGGGGTGACATCAGACATGAAGGCGAAGCCTGCATCCGCCTCCCCCAAAGCGACCTTGGAGACTATGCCCGTGACCCTGGTCTCTAAAGATACCACATTGGCGAGGACTGCCTCTTTGAAGGCCGGGCCGTATTCGGGATCCTTTGCCATAAGGTCAAGAACCTGCAGGGCATAGTCCCCTATGGGAAGCTCTTCTATTCCCATCACGATCTTCGTCCCAGGAGTGGCCAGGTCCCGGATGGTGGTGATATTGGCAGAACTGTCCACCGGTAAGACCACCGCCACCTTATTGCTGGCAAAAACCTGGACACTTTCCTCATCAATGAATCCTCCTCTGACCAATGGATCCATGTACCTCTGATCCGGCGATATCAAAAGATCGGCATAGGCACCCTCCTCGATCTGAACCCGGAGGGCAGGAAGGCCATCGAAGTTGAATCGCACCTGAGAATTGCTGTTATTCTCATAGATCTCACCGATCTCGCTCATAGCTCCGGTAAATCCCGCGCCGCAAAAGACTATGAGATCCTCGTCCGCAGCGGTCTGAGAGCCGAGATCCGATGCCTCCATAGCCATGGTCCCGGACAGCATCGTCCCAGCCAATATCGTCGCCACCAATATCATTGAAGTCTTTCTCTCATTCATAGATCCACCCACTGGCTTTCATTCGAAACCCTGAATGCAGACTTCTGGATTATGCCCTTTGCGGCAGAGATCGCTGATTTCCGATTTGAGATATGCGTTTAGCTGACCGGACAGATACGGGGCATGGTTGAGATCTAAGGGTAGGACCTCCGGGCTATGAGCTTTTGTGGTTAGCAATGCATAATCTATAAATACGATGTACGTTTTTACTCAGTAAAGTACAAAGTTGTACATCAATCTATCTGGTGATTCATTTGAGCTATCTTCAAAAGATCATGGAAGGGCAGGACCTATCCCTGGAGGAGTCTGAGGCCCTGATGGACGAGATATTCAATAAGGCATCCGATGCCATGATCGGAGCAGTTCTGGTAGCGTTGCGAAGAAAGGGCGAATCAGTATCCGAGATCGCGGGATTTGCCAGGAAGATGCGAGAGTCTGCCATCCACATAGAGCCTTCTGTCAGCGGCACGCTGGTCGATACCTGCGGCACAGGAGGGGACGGCTCTAACACCATCAATGTGAGCACCGCAGCCGCCATCGTCACCGCCGCCTGCGGTGTGCCCGTGGCCAAGCACGGCAACTATGCCATCAGCTCAAAGTGCGGCAGCGCCAACGTCCTGGACGCTCTGGGGGTGCGGATTAGCTCCGACCCGGCTGAGGTCCAGTCTCTGATTCAGGATGTGGGGATAGGATTCATGCTGGCGCCCGCATTCCACCCCGCCATGAAGCGCGTGGGCCCGGTGAGACGTGAATTGGGAATTCGAACCGTCTTCAATATCCTGGGGCCCCTCACCAATCCCGCCGGGGCGAAAGCGCAGGTGATGGGGGTCTACGATCCGAGCCTGTGCGAGAAGCTGGCCTGTGTGCTGCAAATCCTGGGGGCGAGGAGGGCGATGGTGGTCAACGGCGAGGGCATGGACGAGATCACCAACACCGGCCAGACCCGCGTCTCTGAGCTCAAGGACGGATCGGTAAAAAGCTATACTCTCCGGCCCGAGGATCTGGGCTACCCCCAGGCCAAAAGCTCTGATATCGCCGGTGGGATGCCCGATGAGAATGCCAAGAGGTTAGTCGAAGTATTGAGAGGAGAGACCTCAGCAGCCCGGGATATCATCGTCATCAACTCCGGGGCGGCGATCTATGTATCCGGCCTCGTATCCACTCTGAAGAAAGGAGCGAGCATGGCCGAGGATGCCATCGATTCAGGAGAAGCCTTGAAGACACTGAAGAGGATGGTTAAGGCAAGTGGAGAGCCTGAGAAGCTGGAGCGCTTCTTATGACCAGGGTCAAGATTTGCGGAATTATGAATAGCGACGATCTAGCCCTTGCTCTTCAGGCAGGAGCGGATGCAGTGGGATTTGTGGTGGAGATCGAAGACTCCAGGCACTGCATTTCGGCTGAAAAAGCGGCGGATCTGATCCATAAGGTGCCGGTTTATACCAAGAGCGTGGCGGTGATCCATCCCAGAGATTTAGATGATGCGCTGCGGCTGGCCGATATAACGCGGGCAGATGTTCTCCAGCTGCACTCATCGCTGCCGCCTTCAGAAGTAGCTGATCTAAAGAGCAGGACTGGCTCCAAGCTGGTGGTTGCCGTGGCCGCAGATGACGGTGGCCTGCAGGCAGAGAGATATGAGTGGGTGGCGGATGCAATACTCTTAGACAGCATGGTCGAAGGGAGGCTGGGCGGAACGGGAAGGGTGCACGACTGGGACAAGAGCGCCGGGATCACGAGATCGCTCCAGGTGCCGGTGATCCTGGCCGGGGGACTTGATCCGGAAAATGTCCTCCAGGCCATAGAGCAGGTGAGGCCCTATGCGGTGGATGTCTCCAGCGGCACAGAGACCGCGGGCAGAAAGGACCCATTCAAGGTCCGAGCATTTGTACAGGAGGTGAGAAGATGCCCAGCGACCCAGTAGCTCCGGTATTCATCGATGTGAGCAATAAGGTCAGCGTGGATGCTCCCCTGTCCCTGTATATGGCTCTGCGCGATCGCAGGTACCCCTATCTCCTGGAGTCAGTGGAAAAGTCCGGGCAGAAGGCCAGGTTCTCTTTTGTGGGAGCCGATCCATCGGCCATGATCTCGATCAAGAACCGCTTCCTTGAAATGGAGTTTTTCAGCGGCGGAATGGGGCCGATGACGGAGAGGCTTTCGGTTTGCGCGGATGTGGAAAGAAAGGGCTCAGTTCTCCAGGGGCCGATAAAGGATGGCTATGATCTCTTCGATGTCCTGAGGGCGGCCATACCCTCCTGCCGTGGAGCGCCCAACAGCTTTTCCAGGCAGGTGTTCACTGGAGGAGGGATAGGCTATCTGGCTTACGACCTGGTGAAAGAGAGGCTGGGGAAAAGCTCGACCTCCCAGACCCCTGATGCCCAGTTCGGCCTGGCGGAGAGCACCTTCATCTTCGATCACCTGGACCGCAAGGTCTACTTCTCCATCGCCCCCATTCTGCCCGGCCCCAAGGTCAATCTGATTGAGACCATCGGCGGAATAGATCCCCATTATAATCCGGACGAGGATCTGAATATATCTGGCAGGGTGCTCTCGGCAGGGGAGCCAAAAGAGTATAAAGAGGCCGTCTCCCGGGCCAAGGAGCATATCATCGACGGGGACATATTTCAGGTCGTCTTAGCCCGATCGACCAGAATTGAGTGCCCGGATCCGGTCAAGCTCTATTTGAAATTGAGGAGCATCAATCCCAGCCCTTACACCTATCTCTTCGAGTTCGGTGATCTGGCCATTGTGGGAGCATCGCCTGAGACTCTCTTCAATACCTACAACCGCATGTTAAAGGTCAATCCCATCGCCGGGACCTGTCCCCGCGGCAGAACGCGGGCGGAGGATGACCGGTATGCAAGGATTATGCTCAATGATGAGAAGGAGAGGGCGGAGCATGTGATGCTGGTGGACCTGGGCAGGAACGACGTGCGTTCCGTGTGCCGGTCGGGGACGGTCCAGGTAGAGGATTTCATGTCTGTTCTGCAGTACTCTCATGTCCAGCACATAGAGACCACGGTGATTGGCGAGCTGAGGGAGGAGTGCGACCAATTTGATGCCGCTCGATCGGTATTTCCCGCAGGCACCCTATCCGGTGCTCCCAAGCTGCGGGCGATGGAGATCATCGATGACCTGGAGGGTGCTCCCCGGGGAATTTATGGGGGAGGCATAGGCTACTTCTCCATAGATGGGAGCTCGGACTTCGCCATAGCCATAAGAAGCGTTCTGGTCAAGGACGGGGTGGCCACAGTGCAGGCGGGGGCGGGGATAGTGGCAGACTCGGATCCGGAGAAGGAGTACCAGGAGACGGAAAGAAAGATGGCGGCCATGAAAAGGGCCCTGGGAGTGGCGGCATGAGGCCGATTCTCTTTGTGGACAATCATGACTCGTTCGTCTGGAACCTGGTGGACTATGTCTCCGTATTTTATGATAACACCATCGTCCGATCCAATGAGATCACTATGGCGGAGGTGGAGAGTATTAACCCCAGAGGGATTGTGATCTCCCCCGGTCCAGGTCATCCGGCCAAGGCCAGGGATATAGGCAGCTGCCTGAAGATAATTCTCGGCCATCCAAAAACGCCCATCCTGGGGGTGTGTCTGGGCCACCAGGCCATGAACCTGGCCTATGGGGGGACCATCTCTCACACCAGGCCTCTTCACGGGAAGACCTCTCTGATCGAGCATGATGGCCGGGGCATATTCCTGGGGGTGGAAAATCCCCTGCAGGGGGGTCGCTACCACTCCCTGGCCATAGAGAGGCTCAGCCCGGAGGTGGAGGCCTGTGCCCGGAGCGCTGAGGGGGTGGTTATGGCCATCCGCCACAGGAATCGGCCTCACTGCGGCCTGCAGTTCCATCCGGAGTCGGTGCTTACCCCCTCGGGAAAGAGGATCATCCAAAACTGGGTGGAGGAGGTGGAAGAATGCACTCCCTGATTGACGGCATCCTGGAGGCCTCCCGGGCCCGCGGGCCGGCTGCAGCGGAGTTCTGGCCGGCGGAGGAGAGGAGGGATCTGGTTGCCTCTGCGGCTGAGGCGAAGAGCAAAGGGTTGATCCCCATCATCGCCGAGATCAAGCCCAAGGCACTTGGCAGGACTCTCGCTCAGGAAGAGGTGGCAGCCTACGCTCGGGCTTACGCGCAGTACGGTGCCTGCGCCATATCCGTTCTCACCGAGCCCACTCACTTCAAAGGCAGTATCGAGAATGTGCGAACTGCTCGCCGGGCGGGCCTGCCGGTCCTGAGAAAGGACTTCATATTCAGTGAGGTGCAACTGTGCGAGGTCCAGGCGGATCTGGTGCTGCTTATCGCCGCCCTGGATATCGATTTAGATCGATTCGTGGCCGCGGCCAGGGCCCTGGGAATGGAGCCATTGGTTGAGGTCCATTCCGAGGAGGAGATGAAAAGGGCCCTGTCGACAGAGGCCAAGGTCATAGGCATAAACAACCGCAACCTGAAGACATTGGAGGTTGACCTTGAGACCTTTGAGCGGCTGGCACCGCAGGCGCGAGAGGCGGGGGTGTTCCTGGTGGCGGAGAGCGGGGTACACAGCCCAGAGGATGCGCGGCGGATGGTGCAGGCGGGTGCGGATGCACTCCTCGTGGGAACGGAGCTGATGGCGGGACCGGAGAGGCTGAGGGAGATAAACAGGCTCTGATGACTGACAGATTATCCTCACCTTCACTCTGATGAGCCCGGCAATTCCCTCCACTCCGGAACTGCCTCTCTCCAGACCGCTGGTGCTGCCGTTCATTCTCTTTGCAGTACTTTATTCTGCGATCCTCAGTTGCCTTTGCCTCCCTGGAAACCTCCATCATCCGAGGGCTGATGTCCGATGGAAAGCATATAATCATCTAATTGATCACGTGCTTCCAGGGCGGCGGAGTATGAGGGATCGATCTGGTATGCATAATTGAAATCTATCCAGGCCTGTTCCAGAGCGTTCGGGTTTGAAGCGCCCAGACCCCTGTATGCACTTCCTCTATTATACCAGGCGCGTTTGTTGCTGTTATCCAGCCGAATTGCCTCATTAGATAGTGCTGAATCATATTCGAAATGTTTTGAGTTCAGATTATTTGAGCTCATTCACTTTTTTGAAGAGCTGCTTGAGAGTGTGCTCATTGCTTTCTGTGAAATTGAACGGGGATGCTATGATGGATTTAGAATAAATAGGCATATCATCAAAACGATACATGGTGCTTTCACACTCTATAGCATCGATGACACCGGGCAGGATCACATCAGATATCAGAGTTATCGAGGAATGGAACGGATCAATGCAAATAATGGGAATCTCGGCCAGGTATTCTACACAGACTGCGGGAAGATAGGCATCCAAGTTGGATGAGATCAATAGTGCTGCATCTACATCTCTTTCTCGCAACAGGTCTACTGTTGTGAATTCGCCTGGATTGTAGCGTGGATAACCTCTGGCAAAATCAAGGCCGAAGGGATAGCCATAGAGGTAGGACGCGGTCTGGCTAAATCCTGCTGCGTTGCAATATCCTCTCAGAATACTTATTACGAATTTGGTATGTGCGTTGAGTTCCTTGACGAGGTTGAAGGCCAACTCAACGTTACGATGTTTTCCATAGGATGAGGCTATACCAAGACCTACGTAGATAACTCCATATTTGCAGTTTTTCATCATCTGCAACATCTTTTCCATCATGGAGATTGAGACACCAGTGATTTCTTCAACAGAAGGATGAGGCTTCTTACCGTGAATGAGCGTCAAAAGTGCCGATAGGAGCTCATAGTCTGTATTGGGCATAAGAGGAATGTGCAGGTCAGAATTCTCAGATGTGATCGATTTTCTGGGATCAACGGTTATAACCGTCCTATCAAATCTTCCCCGCCCAGTCCAGTAACCTCTTGGATAAACAGCATATCTGGACATATGCCTTGGCACCAATTCAAGCGGATTGGAGCCCCAATAAACAACCAAGTCGGCTCTAGTTTTGCTCTGACCGGCTGTTGCTCCTATTCGCCCAGCCTCCTGCATTCCCATAGCGCTAGGCCCATGACAAACTGTAGCGATTGAATCAACAACAGCTCCCAAATATTCTCCGAGATTCAAACCTGCTTTCATTGTCTCGCAGGAGGTTTCTCCGCCCATGAATAGGAGAGGTCGCTTTGAATCTGCTAAAATCTTTGCCGCTTTTTCTAGAGCCTCATTCCATGCGGATTTTTGCAGCTTGCCGCCAACATTTATCATGGGATCTTTAATCCGATGATCGCCTGCAATCGCTTGAAACCTGGCATTGCCAATCTTGCATGCATTTTTGACAATCGTCCTATTTCCGTCCAGGTCTATTCGTATGTCGTCGCAGCAAGCGCCGCAGGCTGGACAGATAACATTCTTTAAGATCATAATCTCCCAAAAAAATAATCGCCGAGCTATCTTTGTCCTGAAATTGCCAACTCGTTCGCCATACGGTTCTTTCTAATCTTTTGCCCTCCTGCTTTCTTGATAGCCTCAACATTAACGCCATCAGAGACTCTAATGAATCCCATCTCTTCAGCAATATTGAATAAGCCCATGCCTTCGGGCGTTCTGATAATCACAGAACTCATTCCGGGAGCGCTTCCTATGCCTCCCACGGAGATATCTGAAAGTTTGGCTGTTAAGTCGGTGCAAAATCTGCAGCCGGGCTTGACATATTCTTCCAGTTCGGCCAGGGGAATTGACTTCATGCTTCGATCCCGAAGCGTTACAGTCATCTGTCCCTCGCCTGCGCTCATTTTATCGATTCGCCAAGGTGGAACGCCAATGCGCCCTGTTATTTCTGCTATCACATCATCGCTGAATGCTTCGAAGCAGAATAGCCCGATGAGGAATCTTATTTTTTGGACAAGCTTCACAGCATATTCATTAGAGGACTTCCTCAGAAGCCCAACTGACTGAGCAGTGCAAGGTGTTCCCACGAGCGCGATATTCTTCACCTTCTGATCCTTAACCAACTCCTTAATGGATTCCAATACCTCATTGCTCGTATATTTGCTCCCTGCAGACCTATTCAATTCAGAAGCATCGTAAACAACGAGAGGATACGATTTCTGTGCCCATCGGTCCAAACCCATAACAAGCGCACAATCCACCAGTTCCTCTTCCAGCGCCGCTGTCAATAGCGCAATGACAGCTCCTCCATTCTGGAAGCGTTCGTTAGCTTTCACAGATCTCGCATTCTTTATGTCGAGGTAGGGTCCGATGACATCTGAAGAAACAATGCTCTCGACATTTGCTGGCAAGCGTGGACAGGCATCCAGACATGCCCTGCAATCAATACATGGGTTAACCTCACACGGCTTATTCAGCTCATGATCATAAGCCAGCGTGTCCGCACGGCATACAGCGATACATCCCCTGCAGCCTGCACAAATCCCCTTTTGCCAAACCTTTTCCTCAAGCTCCTGAAAAGGTTGAGGGGTGAGCTTAATCAAATCATTTTCCAGCATAAAATTGCACCTTTGGCCGATCTAAATGCCCGTCCGAGAGCGCCTTCCCTGGATGGCCTGCCATGGAGACCCCTTTCCTCTTAGAACATGAAGTCATCACTGCCCTGATCGCCAATATCATCCTCATCGATATCAGATCACTTTCCACCACATGTTAGCATATATGATTACTTTTACCATAAAAGTTAGCTATTATGTTGAACATAATAATCCTTGCGCTTGATGGCAAATGACGCAGGATTGCCACCAAGCTACCGGTTGCGCTAATGAAGCATATGCAGCTCTTGCCCATAAAGCTTTGAAAAGGGATTCCAGGTTAATCCAACTCAGGATTATCTGATATGTGTAACTTGCGAGATCTGCACCGCTTCCAGCGGCTTCTGTGGGCAAGAGAGGCGGTTGTATTTCTGGTAGAGGAGAGCGGGGTGCATAGCCCGGAGGATGCCCAGCGAATGGTGCAAGCGGGGAGGGACGGATGTCCCGCTGGTGGGGTGGATGCACTTCTTGAGGGAACGGGGCTGATGGCGGGGCGGGAGAGGCTGGGGGAGATAAACAGGCTCGGATGCCTGGCATACATACTCACTTTTGCTCTGATGAATGGATGGCATTTTGATATACGTCTTCTCCTATCCAAAAGCCAGAATCATTTCTCAACCTATCGAGCTCCTCCTTTAGCGAAGAAATTTTTCCCTCCTTCTCTGCCCGAATCAAAATACCGATCACTCCCGATATGTTCAGTCCATACGCCCTGGCCTTCTTTCTCGCATCGCTCTCATCAAGAAACACGATATCCGGGCACCTCTCAATGGCAAGAGCTATTGTCTCGGATTCGCCTTCATGCAGATCTTCTAGCAGAGAACTGACCAGGGCCTGATTTGCAGGGGCGACAACATCTATCCATCCCCCTCCTCTTCCCACTTCTATCTCTGAGGAGCCCGGCCAATCCTTCCCCTCTTGAACTACCTCTCTCCAGACCGCTGGTGCTATGAGAATCGACTGATGAAAATCGAGGAGAAGATGAAGATGTCCTATCTTTGCCAGATGTATAAGAGTTGAAGAATCACTGACTGCGCCTGGCATATTTGAGATCCTCTTCCAGTTCAGCATCCCCATAGTGGCGCAGCACTTTTCGCTTGCCAAGAAGATCCTCAAACTGAAGGCGAGTCAAGCCGCAGAGGGCAGAGGCTTTTCTCGAAGATAGCATCCCTCGCTGATATAATGCAATAGCTAGCTCTTTGTAAAGCTCCTCTTCCACATCATCAGGAGGAATCCGGAGGGCATTTACGATCTCTTCCGGGATCTTGAGGATTCTTGCACCCATTTTAGTTCATCCTCTTTCCTTAATAATGGTGGAGATCATTAATTAAGCTTTGGCTGTATAAACATGCAGGAGGATGCAAAACGAATGGTGTAAGCAGGGAGGTGCGGATGTCCTGCTTGTGGGAACGGGGCTGATGGGAAGGCCAAGTGGCTGGGGGATGGCGAAGCGGTCTGCAAAATAATTATGGCCTAATGCTTGACATCTAGCGAATCAGCTTGAAGAGCTTGGCCAAAGCCTTGAACTGCTTTTATGAGGCTCGAAAGACCTCGACTGTTAGCAAAGTTGAGTTCTTGAATTCAGAGATGTTATCAATGCTAGGATTGATCTACACAGACGGTTTTTGTGCACGCCGTGAGTCGGCCCATCGGGCAGCGGCCCCGGCGGACGGGAAGTAAGCCTACTAGACAAGGCTACAAAAGCCTTAATAGGATCATGTCCCACATGTGGGATACAAAGATGATTTCATGCCCTTGACAAAAGTAGATGGAAAAGGAAGAGTGGTTCTTCCCAGCGAGCTTCGGAGCAGGCTGGACATCAGCCCAGGAGATGAACTCATCGTCGATGAGTTGGGTCCAGATGCCCTTGTTTTGAAAAAAGTCGATCTGCATTCCATGATCGAAGAGATCATTGAGAAGGCGAAAAGCGTAGACCTGGACCGGCTGGAAGAAGAGATCGAGGAAGAGGCAAACAGGCTTGCTAGAAAGAAGTACAAAGTTCTTGATTGATACCAACCTTTTCGTGGCAGCAGTCAAGAGCGGGAGGACGAAGAGCACCGAACTACTTCTAAGGCTGGTTGAAGGGACTTGGGATCTGGTTGCAGATGACATGCTTATTAGGATCACGAGCAGATGTCGTTCATGCAGCAACTTGTTTGCACACCGGAGCAATCCTGATATCCAATGATTCTCATTTCGATAGCATAAGAGATTCCGGCATCATTGAGGTCTGGTCCATAACAGATGCCATAAACGAGCTTCTTTAACGGTGTTATCCAGTCCGGCGCTCAAGAGTCTGGCTCCCTGATTTGCCGCTCTGAATTTTTCTAATCTTGACCTACTTTGCCTGATTATTCGTAAGAGCATTTGATTGCATCAATATCAACCTCCGTGCATTCTTGCTGAACGTCCTCGAGTCGGCCTGCTGACCTCCCGCACGATGATTGCGGGCGCTGCTTATATCCGCGGCCGGCCGTAGGACGGCGGTTAAGCTGAAGACTTATAGAGCATCCCAATGTTTCTTATTGCCGATTCGAGGAGACCTATCTTGAGATTCCTGGAGACCGGAATGGTTATGAGCTGGCTGTTTGGCAAGCGCAGGGCGCAACGACGCCGTTCATACCACGACCTCTACATATCTTGCAGAGATCGTTGGCTTCGGAATCGGTATCCTATCCTCCTTCAGCCCTTCCAGATGCAACTCTATAGCTTCTTTCATCAGTTCTGCCGTCTCCTCCTCGGTGTCGCCTGCTGAAACCACGCCAGGAAGATCTGGGCAGTATGCGGAGTAATTACCCTCGCCCTTCTCAATGATTATAGTGTATTTAGCCATCCAAGATATCCTCTGTGACTGCCTTTGGTGTTCACCAACCTCCAGCCATCGGCCTCGATCAGTTTTATGGCATCTCTGATCCTCATTTGTGCCTCCAAGTATGCATCAGGTTGCTACAGATATTCATCATTTTGGATTCTTTTCAGTGGGTGCCGCGAGTCGGCCCTCCGGGCGGCAGGCAAAGAGGGGGCCCCAAAGCCAGGGCGTTGATGGTTTTGGATTGTGATATATAAAAGCGAAAATTCTCCATGAGGGACGG
>DAIO01000217.1:0-3724 GCA_002498745.1 Methanosaeta sp. UBA533
GGCTGGATCGAAACCGGACGAACAACGACCGCCTCTAGAGCTTCAGTCGGTGGGGTTATGGTCACTGGCTTGTCGAAGTCGTAATAAATGTCGCTCGACTCCAAGCTGACCTCGACTGTTCCCAGCTCAATCGATTCGTTGAACATGGTCATCTGGCTGGTGTTCATGTCAAGGCCAGCTACGATTATTGGAGTCATTTTAAAGCTCGTCTTGCTCTCGTACTTGACGGGGATATAGGTGTTCTTTGAGATCCAGATGGTCTTCTCTATCCTTCCTGTCTCGTTCAACTCCGTTCGGTTGACTGAGGGCATGAACATGGGGTAGGAGACGAGATTGGCAGCCATGCTAAAAGCGGTTTCATATAGGGCATCGCTCTCAGCCGCTCCGCTTATGATTCGCAGCTTATAGGCGTCTGTGCCGTTTATGCTCTCCGAGCCGGCCAATTCAGCCTGGGAGAGATTGAAGGTCTCGGCCATGGCCTTTATCTGGTTATTTCTGCCATCTTTCCAGATCTCCTCTGCGGTCATCGGATCCTGGAGATGGGTCCAGTTGCCATTATCCCTAATGTAGGTCGAGTTGCCCATTTGGTAGAGATCTGCTTCATTGGTGGTGGTGTTCCTCTCCAATAAACGATGCTCCACCTCAATAGTGGTTGAGCCTCTGGCATGGGCTTGCTTGCCGGCAAGGTTTACAGTGGCCTCTGTCTCTGCACTCTCTACTATTATGGTTGCGTTCTCTGCAGTGGCATTTTCTCCTCTGTCATTGAGCGTTCTGATGTTGGATATTGTGCTCTTGAGACTGTAGCTGGTCAGGTTCTCTGCCGCGGACAGGGATAGAGCCTTTATGTCTTCCACGCTCTTTTCCGGCTTATCCTGGTTCTCGGTACAACCGGATATGGCCAGGGCAGCAAGTATCAGAATTACCAATAGCACTCTCTTCATATCATCATCCCTTGATAAATTTCCTTTAAATTTTCGCTTATTCAAAATTAGCCTTAACCTCATCCCTTGGCCTTGAACTTTTCCCCTGTGATCATCTCGAACAGCTTGATGTAGATCCGGCTTGTCTCCCCAATCACATCATTCGGAAGGGCGGGTATAGCAGGTTCCGCTTTTCCCTCTTCTCTGGCCTGATAGAGCCGGTCCTTGTAGCCCGTCTGACGGTAGTACTGGCGCACATACTCTTTGGAGAGATCCACGAGCTCTCCCTCATCGTAGCGCTTCCTATCCCAGAAACGGTCCTCGTCTGCGGTTCCATAGACATCGACGATCATTATCTGTCGATCCATATCGAAGGCCAGCTCTTTTTTGCCGTCTGCATGGATCAAGCCACGACTGGCGACGCTATGGTTGATATCCTCATCGATCTTGAGAACGATATCCCGGGCATCCTCGTACTCCTGAGGGGAGAGGCCGGATATCTGCAGTGCCTCTTCCTTTGCAATGAGTCGGTCGGTCTTCTCCAGCTTAGTGGAGACCTCCAGGAATGGTTCAGGAAGCTCTTCTCCAGGTTTCACCACATGCCCCGATGCAAAGCCTAGATCTTGAGCTGTTATTTCACCGGCTTGTACCCGGTCTAAGAGGGATCCGGCCACATACCAGCGGCATATCCATTCCAGGGGAATCAGATAGTTTCTGGATTGGGGCGTGATCCTGTTCGTGGGAATGATATCCACCTTTTTGCAAAGCATACCTGCAGGCGGCAGATACTGCAGAAAGTGGGTCTTGATGCCCATCTCGCGCGCTCTCTCAAACCAGTAGACACCCTCCCGGCTGAGGGTCTCGCCTTTGAAGGGAATGGTGCTCGGAATTATCTTGTCGAAGACGGAGATATTGTCAGTGAATTGAAACTCCAGTCGTTCTCCCTGGTCGTATGCCTCTTTAACCTTGCCTTTCAATAGAAGCGTGCGTTCCATAGCCGGAGATGAACCTGGCAAGAAGATAACACTTTTGCTATTATGTCTCGCAGACTTAAAAAAAGAGATGATTGGAGAGGTCTAATCGAAGTCCTCTCCACCCATGCCCCCGGGCATGCCGCCTGGTCCGCCCGCAGGCCCGCCGGACCTCGAAGCGATGACATCGTCGATCCTGAGGATCATGACCGCTGCCTCGGCAGCTGAGTTGATGGCCTGGGTCTTGACCCGCAGGGGCTCGACTACACCCAGCTTCATCATGTCCACAGGAACGCCGGTATCCATGTCCAGGCCGGAGCCCTTGATACCCTTCTCATGCTGGCTGCGCAGGGCAACCAGAGAGTCGATCTGGTCCAGGCCAGCGTTCTCGGCCAGGGTCTTGGGTATGACCTCCATGGAAGTGGCGAAGGCCTCGATGGCCAGCTGCTCCCTGCCACCGACGGTTGCTGCATACTCTCTGAGACGAAGCGCCAGCTCTACCTCTGGAGCGCCGCCGCCGGGAACGAGCATCTTGTCCTCCACTACGACCCCCACCACCCGCAGGGCATCTTCCATCGCTCTGTTCAGCTCATCCACTACGTGCTCAGTGCCTCCTCTCAGGATGATGGAGACCGACTTGGGGTTCTCGCATTCCTCGACAAAGGTCATCTTCTCGTCGCCGATCTTTCTCTCCTCGACCAGGCCTGCTCTTCCCAGATCCTTCTCCGTCAGGTCATGGATGCTGGTGACAACCCTGCCGCCAGTGGCTCGAGCCAGTTTCTCCATGTCGCTCTTCTTGACACGGCGCACAGTGTAGATCCCCTCTTTGGCCAGGAAGTGCTGGGCCAGATCATCGATGCCCTTCTGGCAGAATACCACATTGGCACCGGTCTTGATTACGTTGTCCACCATTCCCTTGAGCATGCTCTCTTCCTGATCCAGGAAGGCCTGAAGCTGATCTGGGGATGTGATCTCTATCTTGGCATCGACCTCGGTCTTCTCGATCTCAATGGCCGCATTGAGCAGGGCGATCTTGGCCCCGGTTACCTTCTTTGGCATATTGGGGTGGAGCCTGTCCTTGTCGATGACCATGCCGTGAACCAGCTCGGAGTCAGTTATCCCTCCTCCTACCTTCTTCTCCACGGTGATGTTATCGGTGTCCACAGAGCCGTCCTCATCCACCACTGCTTTCACCGCCTCCACGGCCAGCGCGGCAAGCTCCTCTCTGGCGGTCCCCGATCCCTTGCCGGTCATGGATGTGATGGCGATCTTTTTGAGAAAATCGGCATCATTGACAGTGACGCTGACGGCAATCGTATTTAGGATCTCCATGGCTTTGTCTGCTGCTGCCCTGTAGCCCGCGGCGATGACTGTGGGATGAATCTCCTGATCCAGCAATCCTTCTGCCTGCTTGAGGAGCTCTCCTGCCAGGACTACGGCAGTGGTTGTGCCGTCTCCGACTTCAGCATCCTGGGTCTTGGCGATCTCTACCATCATCTTGGCTGCCGGATGCTCGATGTCCATCTCCTTTAGAATGGTGACGCCATCATTGGTTATTACCACATCTCCCAGGTTGTCGACCATCATCTTGTCCATGCCCTTGGGGCCGAGGGTGGTTCTCACGGCACCGGCGACTGCCTTGGCGGCCATGATGTTCGACTTCTGTGCCTCACGACCTGCAGTTCTCTGGCTTCCTTCTTTAAGAATAATTATGGGCTGTCCGCCCAGTTGTCCTGCTGCCATTTAATATCCTCCGTTGAATTAGTTCAAAGCGTGATATCCGGTGTTTAAACTTCTATATGAATATTGCGATGGGTGAGCAACTCATTCGAG
>DAIO01000212.1:0-10497 GCA_002498745.1 Methanosaeta sp. UBA533
CCCGCCTGGGCCTGGCTCACAGCCACCTCGCCAAGCAGGGGAAGGGTCTCATCGTTCAGTACTCGCTCTCCCCGGACCAGACCGCAATGGCCGTGGCTGGTGTACTCGCACAGACACAGGTCGGTTATGACAACGAGATTGGTGCACTCCTTGATCGCCTGCACTGCCTTCTGGATCACACCCTCTGGATCGCAGGCCGCCGAGCCCATCTCATCCTTGGTCGAGGGCAGGCCGAAGAGAAGCACCGCCGGCACCCCCAGATCTTCCAGCGCTCCCGCCTCAGCTGCCACGCTCTCTATGCTTTGATGATACTGGCCGGGCATGGATTCGATCATCCTCGGCTCGGATATCCTCTCATCCACGAAGATGGGCTGGACCAGGTTCTGGATGCCCAGATCCGTCTCAGAGACCATCTCTCTGATCCCCGGCACTCTCAGCCGCCTCATTCTCCTCATGTCTTCTCCTCCAGCCGGAACAGCTCGCACAATGATTTCAGTATCTCCAGGTCTCCCCTCTCCGCAGCGCTTTTCAGCGATTTTGTCGGCTCGGACAGTATCTTATTCACAATGGAGCGGCTCATGTCGCACAGGACCTGCTGCTCGATCTCGCCCAGGGTGTGCCTGGCTGAGAGCTTGTTCATGGCCTTTCTAACCTCCTGGTCCTTGATCAGCTCCGCCTGAGAGTAAAGCCGAGCCAGCAGCTCTTCCGCCTCCTTCCTCTTGTACTTGGCCTGGAGAAGCTGCAGCTCTTCTGTTATGATCTCCTCCACCCGTGTCGCCTCTGCCATCCTCTGCATCATGTTCTCCCGGCTGATGTTCTTGAGGCTGTCGATGTTATGCAGCTCGACCCCTGAAACCTCGGCAGCAGCCTGGTCCACGTCCCTGGGGTTAGCGATATCGATTATGAGAAGCTTGTTGCTTCTATCGGCCATGGCCATCTCTATGTCGCTCTTGAGGAGGATGTAATGGGGGGCAGAGGTGGCGCTGATCACCACATCTGCGATATGAAGGCGGCGGGGCATATCATCAAATGGAACTGCCTCTCCCCCCAGGCTCTCCGCCAGACAGGCCGCTGAGCTAAGGGTCCGATTGGTGACTGCCAGCGATCCGATCTCCCGGCTGAGCAGTGCCCGGGATATTAGCTCCCCAGTCTCTCCAGCGCCGATCACCAGAACCGATTTGCCCTTCAGGTCACCCAGGATCTCCTCAGCAAGGTCGACAGCTGCAGAGCCTACCGACACCGAGCGCTCATTGATGCGGGTCTCTTTGCGCACCCTCTTACCCACCTGAATGGCCTTCTTAAAAGCGGTCTCCAGCATCCAGCCAGTTGTTCCCGCCTTCATCGCGATTTGGGTCAACTCCTTCATCTGTCCCAGGATCTGATCCTCTCCGATGATCATGGACTCCAGGCCCGAGGCCAGGCGTAGAAGATGGAGCAGGGATTCGTCGTGATCATGAAAATCGATGATTCGAGATGAGACGCGCGCTTTCTTGGCCAGGTCGAAGAGCACCTTCTCCCCTCGCGGTGCCACCACATAAACCTCGACCCGGTTGCAGGTCTTGAGAACAGCGCATTCCTCTACCCTGTCCTGAGACATCACCCATTTAAGAATGGTCTCTACGTCACCGTGCCAGGCTCTCTCAATCTCGTCTATGGAGGCGGTGCGGTGAGTAACCAGCATCGAGGCTATCTCGCTCATCCTGGCATGCATGTGAGCGGGCTCTCATATAGGCCTTTTCATAGGAGTGGCCCAAAAGCCTCCAGACCTCTTTGTCCTCCAGGATGCTCCTGATTGCCCGGGCGCGATCCTCCTGTTCGGGTATGAGCTCCTTCAGTTCAGGCCTCAGCCGGCCAAGAAGCTTTGCCATACCCTGGTAGTCCTCGGTCAGCTCCTCCTCCAGCCGGAGGCGGAGGTACCGGGTCAAGCCGGGGGACTCGGTAGAAATGGCGATGGAGATCTGGCCCTTTCTGATAATGGAAGGCACCACCACCTCCCCTCTGCCCTCCACCCGGTTAACCAGAATTCCCACCCGGATCGCCTCCTCCTCTATCCACCGGTTTAGCTGGGAGTTGCTGGTGGCGGGAATGGCGATGAATGCGCCCTGCAGGTATCTCTTGAAATCAGCCGTCAGATCGCACTCCACCAGCTCCCATCGATCCTTTGATGCCAGGAGCTTGGGGGTGAAACTCTGGCTGACCACTTGCACCGGCCCGTAATCGGAAAAGAGGAGTGCCTTTCTCTCCGCCACCTTTCCCCCACCGAAGATCACCACCAGCCTCTGGCTCATATCCAGAAAAAGGGGGAGGAAGGGCCTATAAGAGCAGTCATCCGGTGCAACCATAAGACTCCCGCATCATATTGGCATCATATCCTTGCGCTTATCTTCTTGTACTCCTTCTCGCTGAAAAGGACGATATGGTCGCTTATGCCGGACCGCGAAGAGAGCCGTTCTGCAATCTGGAGGCATTCCTCTCTGCTGCGAGAATGGACCATAGTGTAAATATTATATGGCCAGTCCTGGGCGGTTGCCCTTTCATAGCAGTGAGTGACCTCCTCAGCTGCAGCAAAGATCGCTCCTGCCTTATCCACCTTCTCTGGCGGCACCCTCCAGGCGATAAGGGCGTTGGCCAGAATTCCCAGGGCTCTGTGCCCTATGGTGGCAGCAAAACGGCGGATGATGCCCTCCTCCTCCATAGCGCGGAGACGGTATATGACCTCCTCCTCTCCCATCACCAAGACCTCACCCCAAACCCGGTACGGCCTCTCCGTCAGATCCAATCCATCCTGAGCGACCTTGAGAAGCTCGAGGTCCAACTCGTCCATCAACTCCAGCCTCCTGGATGCTGGAATGGATAAAGATCCTGGCCCTGGGCGGGAATGGGGCGAGTCACGCTTCCCGGATCGCCCACTACCGCATGATCGCTCCAGTAGTTGCCTCCCACTTCAGCCCCAGCGTCCCAGTGGTTATCGCCATTGTCCGCGGCATTCTGGATGAGGTTATCTCTGATTATGTTATGATAGAGGAAGTTGTCAGTGCAGTCGACCAGATTGATGCCAGCTATCTGATTTGAGCAGATCTCATTTCCGGTGATGTTGCAGCTAGTGCTGGTGCTCATGCGCAGGCCGTAGCGGCTATTGTTACAGAGGACGTTTCCGCTGATCTTCGACCTCTTGGACGACTGGACAAAGATGCCTTGACCATTATTGGTGGCATTATTGCCAGTAACCTCTGCATCGGATAGCTGCTCTATTGATATGCCGTCTTTCTGATTAGAGATGGCGAAATTAGACTCAAGAGTGCAGGCGTTACTGCCGGTAAGGGCGATGCCCCGGTCGTTTGAGGTGATCTGGTTGCCCACCAGAGAACACCGATGGGAGAGGCTCAGAAGGAGCCCTTCCTTTGCATTTCGAGCAGCGCTGCAGTCTTGCACTCTGCATAGTCGGGAGCTGTGAAGGGATATGCCGCTATTAGATGAGGTGGAGTTGCACTTGAGCAGAAGCAGGTTAAGCGAGCCGTCCACCCTGAAGCCCTCGGCGGCGCAGTCTCGAGCATGGTCAGCCACAAACTGAATTCCTCTCGAGTCCTGGCTGTCGAAGCCGACATTGCACTCCCGGACCCGACAGTCGGAGATGATGCAGTCATCGCTGGCCCGGAGGAGAATGCCCTCCTCGGATAGATCGATGCTGCTGTTTTGGATGCGGCAGCCAGAGGAGTTCACCAGCAGCATGCCTACGCTGCTATTGGATATGGTCAGATTCCTAGCAGATATATCCCGGCATGATACCAATCCCAAAAAGGCACAGTCTTCCGGCACATTCATCCCCGATTTTCCCACCAGATAATAGATAGGCCTGCCATCGACCGTATTGCTTCGGTCTATGTCCTGATCATAATAGTCTTGAAGAGACAGGTCTGCTCCATCGCCATCGTCAATGCGCAGGTTGTAGCGATTCAATTCCATGAGGTTATCCTGGAGGAGGTTTTTCGCCGATCCGCGCAATGAAATACCGTAGACGTTATGAGAGGCGAGATTGGACCGGATGATGTTGTCGGCTGAGGCAGAGAGGAGTATCCCGTTGCCGTTTTCAATAAGGTCATTCTCTGCCAGCATCAATCCGCTTGCCTCGTTGCCGTAGATCCCTGCCCTCTCATTTCCCAGGCACCAATTGGAGGTCACATTGCAGTATTCCGTCACTCTCAAGCTGATGCCCACCTTGCCCCCTTCGATCCTATTCGCCGCGATATCGTTAAACCGGGAATTGAGCATATCTATGCCGCTCACAAAAGCCCCGCTGAGGTTATTTCCCGATGCCACATTTCCATCCGACCGGGTGAGGACCAGGCCCAGTCCGTCTGTGAGAATGGTGTTGTTAACCACCCCATTCCTATCCGAGTCCTCGATTAGCACTCCCTGCAAAGCGGCGATTGTGCAATCTTCAACCCAGCAGCCAGAGGTCTGGTTTATCCTTACCCCAATCCCACTGCCCTGGATGTGGCAGCCAAGGACCCGGTTGTCCGGGGCGAAGATCTCTATTCCCTGGGGGGAGCTGATGCTGCAATTAGCAATTGTATTGTTGCTACCCTCTGAGCTTACTGCCGCTTTTTCCCCTGATATGGTGCAGCGGACGATCCGACAGTCACCTGAAAGCAGGCTTATAGAGGTATCACTTCTGCTGGTGTTGATCTTGAGGTCGTATATCTCGCATCCTGGTGCATTGATGCTGAGCGGCCCCTCTATGGAGACGCCCTCTTGTCCATAGATCTTGAGGCTTCGGTCGATAATTGCTCCAGGGTATCTGCCGGGCTGAATTTGAATTGTATCTCCGGGACTGGCTTTAAATACGGCAGCAGAAATGGTCTTAGCATCGCTACTGTCGCCAGGATCGACGATCAAGACGCGGGCCTGGACTGAGCTTGCCAGGAGAATCGAAATAATAATGAAGGCGGCAACTGGTCTCATCGTTCTTGTTTATGCCCCTGCCGCCTATTAAACCTAATGCAGTGAATCAGCAGGGACTGTGGCAGAAAGATATAAAATACTGATAAAGCATCCTTCTTCTTGACAAGGATGGTTTCTAATGGCAGGGCCTTATCGCATTCTCATCATTGAGGACGATCCAGAGCATGCAGAGCTGATCAAAATGGGCTTCCGAAGGCATGATGAGTTCTTCTTGAATTTTGCCGCCACAGGAGAGAACGGCCTGGAGATGATATCCCAGGATAGATACGATCTGATCTCTGTGGACTTGGTTCTGCCGGGGATTGGAGGGCTGGATGTTTTAGTGAGGATCAGAAGGCTGGACCCAGATATCCCCGTGGTAATGGTCTCCGGCCACGGCACAACGGAGATGGCAGTGGTTGCCTTCGAGAATCGGGCGACTAAATATGTGGTCAAGAGCCTGGAGAGCTTCAAGAGCCTCCCCTATGTCTTTGAAAACCTCATACAAGAGGCACGGTTCGAGGCAAATGAGAGGCAGATGAGGGAGTGCATCGAGAGGTCGGAGAGAATTCACAGAAATGTTGTGGAGAATGCCCTGGCTGGCATTTACATCCTCCAGGAGGGGGTCTTCAAGCTGGTCAATCCGAGGCTGGGAGAGATCTTCGGTTGCTCGGCGGATAGCCTCCTGGGGATGCCCTTCTGGCAGCTGATCACGCCTGATGACATTCAGTGCGCGATCCGGCTGGAGAAAGACCGGCAGTCAGGCGTGCCGATTTATGAATCAAGGGTTCTGCGCAAGGACGGAACATGTCGCTGGATAGAGTTCCGGACGATGCCCATAGAGCACGAGGGACAGAGGGCGGTCCTGGGAAATCTCCTGGATATAACGGATAGAAAGGAGAGGGAGATCGAGATCCTCAGGGCCAACCGGGAACTGGAAGCAATGGATCGGATATCTGAGATCTGTTTTTCCTCCAAGGAGGATCTGGACAAGGTGCTAGCCGATTCCCTGGCCTTTATCGTCTCTGGGGCAGGCGGGGCGGATGTCGGGGGCATATTCCTCCAGGAGAACAGGGGCCTGGTGCTGAGGGCTCTGCATGGATCGGTGGAGGTCTTGATCGAGTTCGTCAATGATATCCAGGCAGGCTGCGACCTTCTCGGCAAGCCTCTGGTTCACGAGGTTAAAGATGGATCGAGAGGATGCTGGGTATCAGCGCCGATAATCTCCGGCGCGCAGAAGAAGGGGGCGCTGGTCCTGGCCTGCGAGGAGCTTGAATGCCTGCATTTTCTGGAAAGAGCATCGTTGCGCATCGGATATATTTTGGATCGATCTGAGAAGCCCCACACCGTTCTCTCCGAAAACGAGATCGAGGTTATGAAATATGCCTGGTAGCTCCTTTGGAACCCTATTTCGCATCACCACCTGGGGCGAGTCTCATGGCAGAGCGGTGGGCGTTGTTTTAGACGGCTGCCCAGCAGAACTGGCATTAACGGAATATGATATTCAAAAGGAGCTGGACCGCAGGCGTCCGGGCCAGAGCCGGGCATCCACCCAGAGAAAGGAGATGGATCAGGTGGAGATCCTCTCCGGCATCTTCGAGGGAAAGACCACCGGCACCCCCATATCCATGCTGATCTGGAACAGGGATGCAGACTCGGCGAGCTACGACCTCTTGCGCAACAGGCCTAGGCCAGGTCATGCCGATTATGCTTATCAGATGAAGTATGGCCTGCGCGACCATCGGGGCGGGGGCAGGTCGTCCGCTCGAGAGACGGCTGGCCGGGTGGCTGCGGGAGCGGTGGCCAAGAAGCTGCTGCAGCATTCGGGGGTGGAGGTCGCGGCCTTTGTGACCGAGCTTGGAGGGATCAACTCCAGGATCGATTCGGTAGATTTGGCTGAGCTTTGCGCCCGGGCGGAGGCCAACCCCATACGCTGCCCGGATCCTAATGCTGCAATGAGGATGATGGAGCAATTGGATCTTGTCCGGCAGGAGGGTGATAGCCTGGGGGGCATGGTAACGATCATCGCCAGGGGGGTGCCGCCGGGCCTGGGAGATCCTGTATTCGACAAGCTGGATGCTGACCTGGCCAAAGCGCTCATGAGCCTGGGGGCGGTAAAGGCGGTGGAGATAGGAGCGGGTATTGGCTGCGCCGGTATGCGGGGAAGCGAGATGAACGATCCTCTCCGAATGGAGGGAGAGAAGATAGGCTTTGAGGGCAACAATGCCGGTGGCATTTTAGGCGGAATATCCACGGGAATGGATATAGTCTGCCGGATTGCAGTCAAGCCCACCCCGTCCATCGCCAAAAAGCAGCATACCGTGGACTTAGCTACCGGAATGGATGCGGAGATAGAGATCAAAGGGAGGCACGATCCGGCCATACCCCCCAGGATGGTACCGGTAGCCGAGGCTATGGTCGCAATAGTCCTGGCAGACCACCTTCTGCGTCAGAGAATGTCAAGGCTCTGATTTTATATCTTTTCGGGGCTTATTGGGGCGGCATGCCCAAGGAGTTTCGCAGCCTCATCTCATTACAGGAAGCCAAATCGATCATCTCAGACCACCTGCCACCAGCCCGGGAAAAGGCAGTTGCACTGGGCTCGTCTCTTGGCGGTATCCTGGCGGAGAAGGTGATATCAAGCCAGGATGTTCCCGGCTTTGGCCGCGCCTCTATGGACGGTTATGCGGTCATCTCTCAGGACACTATCGTAGCGAGAGAGGACCGGCCTGTATCCCTCCGCCTGGCGGGATCGGTGCCCATGGGCAGAAGACCCGAGATTGAGATCTCGCAGGGCGAGGCAGCGGAGGTCTCCACCGGCTCCATGATGCCCAAAGGTGCAGATGCGGTGGTCATGATCGAGTACTCCCTGGCTCAGGAGGGCATAGTTTACATCCGCAGGCCGGCTTTTGAGGGGGAGAACGTTCAGGCGGCTGGAAGCGACATATCCTTTGGGGAGGCGGTACTCTTTCCCGGAACGCCGATTGCAGCCCGTGAGATAGGCGTTCTGGCCGCTCTGGGAAGGGAGAGCGTCCGGGTACGAAGCCTGGATGTGGGCCTGGCCTCCACTGGAGCAGAGCTAATTCCCCCCGGCCGGGAGCTCTTGATCGGCCAGATCTATGATATCAATAGCTACACCATAGCTGCGGGGGTGGAGGACTGCGGCGCCCGTCCCAGGAGCTACGGCATTCTGCCGGACGATAAGGAGCAGATGACGGGAACCCTGCTGAGGATGGCAGAAGAGTGCGATATGATCCTGGTGAGCGGCAGCACCTCAGCCGGGGCAGGGGATATGATCTATCAGGTTATAGAGGAGGTCGGAGAACTGATATTTCACGGGGTAAACCTCAAGCCGGGAAAGCCCACCATCTTCGGGATAATCCGGGGCAAGCCATGTATCGGACTGCCAGGCTATCCCACCAGCGCTCTGACCGTCTTTGCCGAGCTGGCCGGCCCGGCCATACGCTCTGCCCTGGGCCGTGGGCATTCTGAGAACAAAACCGCCGGACGGCTGGCCGGCCCTCTGCGCACGGAAGGAAGGCAGCAGATGCTGGCAGTTGGCGTATCGGGGGATCTGGTCTTTCCGGTGGACAAGGGCAGCGGCTCGATTACTACCCTGGCCCTGGCTGACGGAGTGATAGAGATCCCGGCTGGAGTGGAGTTTTTAGAGGGAGGGTCCCCGGTCCAGGTCCGACTCTTCTCGCCAGCCCAGCCCCCCTGTCTGGTGGTGGCAGGAGAGAACTCCCTATTCCTCGAGCGGCTGGCAGAGGATCTGCCCTGGAGGCTGATGCTCTTGAACACCGGTTCGTACCGGGGACGGATCTATTTGGAGGATGGCATTGCAGACCTGGCAGCGGTTTCAGGCCCATTGGAAGAGGCTCCCGAGGGCGAGGCGAAGGTAGTCTGGAGCGGCAAAAGAGAGCTGGGGCTTATCTACCGGGACCCTTCCGCTCTGGTCGACCCGGCCAGTCAGAGGATAGTGGGCTGGCCGAGGGATTCCTCTATGAAAGAGGCATTTGAGCAGGCCTTGAAGGGGATGGGCATCGCCACTCCCGTTTACGTGCGCCTGGCCAAGACTCACACCGCCGTGGCGGCCACCGTTGCTTCCCGCCGGGCAGACCTGGGATTTGGGGAAAAGAAGGCTGCAAGCCAGGCCGGACTGAGATTCAAGCCGGTAGCAGAGGATGAGCTGCAGCTCTTGGCAGGGCCCAAGGGCCTGGGAAATCCCTGGATAAAATCGCTTATGTCTGCCCTTCATTTGCAGCCGATATAGCTCCCGGTTTCAGCATGATTGACCTTCTCTCATAATAGCTGAGAGGATGGCGAATCCTCCGGCAGAGGTCGTCCTCCCCAGGGCAGTTGCCGTAGGTGGCCATGGTAGCGCAGGCGGGCGGCTTATACCGGGTTCCTGTCGCTCCGGCGATATGCTCAACCTGATAGCGGGTGCGATCCTGGTCGAAGTCCGGGCTGGTGGCAAAAAGGGCGATCACCTCATCCGGGGTCATATTGATCTGCAAGAGGAAGCTGACCAGAGCAAACCGGGCGCTATGAGCTAGGTTGATGCCTTTTGAGACCTCAGAGAGCATCTTTTTAATGCAGGGGGGAAAAGCGCCCTCTTTGACTTCCCCCAAATCGATCTTCTGCTTGGCAGCCAGGGCCTCCAGGTCTCTTTTGACCGGGGCAAGATACTCCTCCAGGCCCTGGCAGATCCTCTCGTCCACGGATACTGGCAGACCCTTGAGGACCTTCTCTCTGATCGCCTCCTCCAACAGTCGCCTGAGCTCGACATCGGTGACCGTGAGATATCCCTCAGACAGATCGCGGTTGGTGAGCTTCCATTTGGGGCTATGCATGCGGTGCGCTGCCCGGATGTACTCGGAAAAATGGATCTTCCAGGGCCCCTGTCCCTGAGGATTGATCCCCAGGTCGTTGGCCAGAACGACCAGCCCTTCCTTTTCATGCTGCATCCTCCGGAAGGCCAGCTTTGCCTCCGCCAGAGCGTAACGGCGCAGGAGGATGGGATCATTCAGACAGGAGACCATAACCCTGGCCAGTGGATAACTGAGAAGTTCAAAGAGCAGCTCAGACTCGCTGCTCGCCCGCCCCTCGGGAATGGCTTCGCCGCCGACCGCCCCTCGCAGGCGTTCTGCCGCTCTGGATCGCACCGACTGGAAAAGGGATTTGTCCAGAAGGCTATCCAGGGAGATATTTCGGCTGCGAACGGCCTCTGCCGCTTCTTGCGTAAAAGGATAGTCCGAGATCTTCATTCCTGCTCAATTCGGGGAGCGAGGAGATAGTTGATGTCCACAGACTGGCCGAGCTTGAAATTCACCCGCAGAGGGTAGTCTATGCCCATCTCCAGCGTGACCTCTCCTGCTTTGCTGATGGACTTCGACATATCCGCCAGATAGTCTAAAGAGAAGAGGCTTCTCGCCTCGCCCGGCTTCATGCCTAAGAGCTCAGTGCTGGGGATCTTGAGCTTGAGGGAGTCGATATCCCCCTTGGCCTCCATATAAAAGCCCTCATCAGAGACGCCCAGGATCACGTGGTCGCTCA
>DAIO01000006.1:0-2562 GCA_002498745.1 Methanosaeta sp. UBA533
TACAGCATTTTCGGGACACTACCGGCCGCGATGATAGATATCTCTCGATCTTCTCAGCTCTGGATAGCTCAGTCTTGCCGGGCTCCTTGTTGATGATGGCTTCCTGAAGCTGCTTGACCAGCCTGAGCTGGATGAGCTGGTTATCAGAGAGCGTGGCTTGTGTGGCGGCCAAGGCTGCGTTTTCTTCCTTCAATTGGGCTATTGTTGCCTCCAACAAAGAAATGCGATCCTGCAAGAGCTGGAGGGCCGTCTCGATCGGCTCCGCTAAGAGCTGCATGGTGGAGCCTCAAAAAGAGAGGGGGCTCCGGCCACCCCGAGGTTGGAGAGTTTGAAGAGGGCGCTCATCTTAAATCGCCTCCACCGGCCCATTGGCCCGCTGTCCATCCGGCCCCTTCCATCCTGGCAGGCTAGCTCTGAGGTCTATTGTGGCCTCTGCTCCCCTCTTAGGCTGAGGGAAGTACTTGCGGCTATGTTTACATGGCTTGCCAGGGTTGTAGACCGAGGCGGGGCAACTGCAGGATTTGGCCGTGGTCACATAATATGCGTCGCCCTTGTTGCTCTGCACCAAGACCATTTCACCATCGAGCCGATAGAAAGAGGGCATCTCCTCCGGCTGTTGGCCGTGGTTGAAATAGGCGATCAACTGCTCAACTGCTTCCCGGCTCTGAGTGACCGGGCTTGCTATAACGAGTTTGTTCAACATTTGCGTCCACCGAAAGACTACTTAGTGGTACGCCTATTTAAGCTTATCTTTTCACACTGAGTAGTAAAGTATTTAAACCAAGGAATAGAAAAGAGATGCTATGCCACGAATTCAAAGAAAAAAAATCAATATCAGCATAGATCCCATGCTTTATGAGGATGTTTTAAAGCTAGTGGAGACCGGAGAATATCGAAACGTGAGTCATTTCTTCGATCAGGCAGGCAGAAAAATAGCAAATGAGAAGCTTTCAGAGAAATGCGGAAACCCTTGTGAGGCCTCCGCCTAACTCTGAGTCATTTCGTTTGGTGGACGCAAATGACAGTGATGTGAATTTATCAGCTTAAATCGCTTTGCGATGGGCATTAGTTACAGGTAAATATATGCCCAAACCCGGACTCGAACCGGGGACATTCAGATCTTCAGTCTGACGCTCTCCCAACTGAGCTACTTGGGCAGGAAGTGGGCCCGACGCGATTCGAACGCATGACCTCCGCCATGTCAAGGCGACGTCATAACCAGCTAGACCACGGGCCCGCAAGCAGGTTTCCTATCCTCTCCTCGCAGATAAAGGCTTCGGTCAGGCAGAAAGGGGGCACGCGGGAGGATAATCCCGCCGGGACGAGAAAGCCTCTGGCCCGCCCTTCCCCGAACTGGCTCTCCTCCGCCCACCTGCCTCAGGTGTAGTAGACCTCCCGGTGATACTCATCCAGGGCCTTGATAGTGACCTGATCCTTCCCGGCGAGGAGTATGGCATCGGCAGCAGCCTGGGCCGCCTGGATGGTGGTGATATAGGGCACATGATAGTCCACTGCACTCCTCCGGATCTGATATCCGTCTTTCACCGACTGCTTGGTGGTGGGAGTGTTGATTATCAGCTTAACCTCCCCCCGCTTCATGTAGTCCAGCACATTGGGGCTGCCGTTAAAGATCTTCTGCACCCTCTCCACTGCGATCCCCGATCTTTTCAGGTACTCCGCAGTGTTGTCCGTGGCAATAATCACCAGGCCTGCATCGACGAGCTTTCTCGCTGCAACCGACACCGCCGCCTTGTCCTCGTCTTTGACCGATATGAAGACCACTCCACCCAGGGGCAGGGGATTGTAGGCCGACAGCTCCGCCTTGAAGAAGGCCAGGCCCAGCTGGTAGTCTATGCCCATCACCTCTCCCGTGGACCTCATCTCCGGGCCCAGGAGGGCATCAGCCCCGGGCAGCTTATCGAAAGGCAGGAGAACCTCCTTTACCGCCACATAGGGCACCTTAGGCTCCCTGGTGTACCCCTGCTCGGCCAATGACTTGCCAATCATCACATTGGCAGCGATCTTGGCCAGGGGCAGGCCGGTGGCCTTTGAAACGAAGGGTATGGTCCGGCTGGAGCGGGGGTTGGCCTCCAGGACATAAACTGTGCCGTCCTTGTAAGCCATCTGCAGGTTGACGATTCCTATCACACCAAGACCCAGGGCGATCTTGCGCACATAGTCCCGCACTACCTCTAAGACGACGCCGGGCAAAGTCTGGGGCGGTATCATGCAGGCGCTGTCGCCTGAGTGGATGCCCGCCTCCTCGATATGCTCCATGATCGCCCCAATCAGGACATCCGTCCCGTCGCAGACGGCATCCACATCTATCTCCACCGCATCCTGCAGGAAGTCGTCGATTAAGACCGGATGCTCCCTCGAGACCCTCACCGCCTCCTGCATGTAGACGTCCAGTCCCTTCTCATCATAGACGATCTCCATCGCCCTGCCCCCTAAAACGTAGCTGGGCCGGACCAGGACCGGATAGCCTATCTTTGCCGCCACATCCCGCGCCTCAGCCGGTGAGAAGGCGATGCCCGCATTGGGCTGGGGGATGTTCAGCCT
>DAIO01000176.1:0-5296 GCA_002498745.1 Methanosaeta sp. UBA533
ATTTTATTTTGCGTCAATAACTTAGCTGGCCAAACAACAACCAACAATATTAGCTCAATACCGACAAATCTTACAATAATTAATCAGACAAATCAAACAACGGCATTGATGATAGCGGCAATAGGCGTTTTAGGCGCGGTCTTTGGAGTTCTGGCATCAGGCTTAGCTACTTATTATATTGAGAGATTAAAAATAAAAAATATGGATATACAGCGAATGCAACAAGCATATTATCAACTATATAGCAGAAGATATCTTTATTTGCAAAATTATGCGTCATATTTTATGAATTTTATTTCACTTGAATATAGTTATTCGTTAAGGGATTATGGAGATCGATTTCCCGAAAAAATAATAATTAAAGGCACAGAATATAATACAAAAAATACAGAAATTGATCCGCAAAAAATCGAATATTTTGTGAAAAGAGCAGATGAACTTTCTATGATATTAGCTCAATCGAAAAAGGAAGTGTGGGAGGTTATCGGTCAAATCAAATTATTATTTGTGGACACAGATGATAGTATAAATAATATAAAAGAATTTGCGGAAAAATTCGGAGCTTTTGAAGAGGAAATGATAAGAGAACAAGAACAAGGATTGATAGAGTTCAAATTCGAAGTTCTACCACGCGGTAAACTAATAATAACCTCAGATTGGCCTAAAGCAAAAAAGATAACGCTAAAAGACGTATATATAAATAAATTTGATGAAATATTTAATGTACTATTAGTTCACATGCAAAATGAACTTGACAAAGAGAAGGAAAACGCTAAAAAGCCGCGCTATTGGCAATTGATTTTAGAAAAGTTGAATCATCTGTTTAACCAACATTCGTGAATCCATATCCATCCTCTTTAGAGCCCTTATCTTCAGCTTCAAGCCGGCTCCGGATCTGACATGAAGCGTTGAGCCGACCAAAGCCGCACCGTGTGCCTTCATGGCTTTGATCTTCTCGTCGGCCACTGGTGATTGATTAGTTTACATCCCATGTAAATCATCAATCAATTTCTGATCTGAAAAGAGGAGGTCTCTTCATATCGGTTCATGATTATTCTTCTATCAACTAAGGCAATATATAATTAGCATACGACTGCATCAAGTCTTATGCTCCATTTTAGGAAGTGTCGCTATCTATTACCCTATTCTCCTAAATTGATTGATTATTGATGTCAACTAATTTTCACAATCGTTATCTTATCTGAGCCTTCAACCTGAGAACCTTCTCCCTTTCATCGCCGGGCCTGGAGTGCAGGTCATACCGCCGCATATCCAGCTTTCCAAGAAGCCTGGTCATAGTGGCCCGATCAATGCCCAAGGTCCTCTCCAGTTCTTTCAGTGTGGTGGGGCCTCGGGACTTCAGAATCTCATCTATCTTTGCTATCCTGGCTATGGTCTTGGTTCCAATAGATGGCTTCCTCCCGCTTTCCCGGAGTTGTTTGATTAACTGGAGCTGGATGAGCAAATTCTCTTCCTGGTGGCTCGCTGTGGCTTCCAAGGCGGCGATCCTCTCACCCTGAAGGGCAATTATGCTCTCCAGGGAAGAAATGTGATCCTGGAGCGGCTGAAGCAAAAAAAAGGGAGCAGCTCCTGCCATTGCGTCTATCAACGCAGAGCCCCCCGAAACGTGGCCTTCTCGGTCAGACCGTACAGGTCCTCCGGCAAATGCTCAACAATCCCTCTTTCCCGAAGCATCTCTAGACGGCGCAGAACCATGCCGCCAGACATGTTAAGCTCAAACTCCAGGTCGCGGCGGGTAGCATTGCCGTCCATTAGGAACTCCTGGATGACTCTTAGCTCTTCTTCATTGATCAGTTGGCGCGGGCATGTCGTTTTCTGGTGCTGGATAGTCTTTGATTGTTTTGATTGAACCACCGCTCCCCGTTCACGTGTCTTCTTGGCAGGCTCGGAAAAAGAAAGAATGTTGAGGAGGTCAACAAGCCTCATCCTGATCACTGCGGCCATTTCATGCCCCCCCGTATTCGCTTTTGAGTTTGTGGTTTGCCTCTCTGATCACAGGCATGATTCCAGCAACAGAAGCACCGGAAACATGGATTTCCCAAGCGTATCCATCCTTGGCGGTCTTGTACAGATGGATCTTAACCGGATTCGCGTGCTCATGGATGGCTTTGGAGTCTATCATTCAGGCCGCCCCCTGGAACAGAATTCAGCATCGAGCTTCTTGTAGATCTCTCTGATCCTGGCGACCATCGCCGCCTCATCTGCTCCGGACAGGCTTACTTCGAAGGCATATCCTCCCTTCTGCCCACGTTCTACCTTGATCTTCATTGGCTCCGGGGATGGGCCGGAGCTGTGGAAGTGCTCCACTCGCTCCAATTCAAATCGCCTCCACCGGGCCGTGTGCGCCCTCCGGCCACCCTGGCAGGCTGTCCCTAATGTCTGGTGGTCTGGCAAGCCTCTTCGCGGTGTTGTGGTGGGCCTCGAGGATCGCTTCTCCTTCGGCCACAAGCTCCCCCCTGCTCTTCTTAGGCTGAGGGAAGTACTTTCTGGAGTGTTTGCACGGCTGTCCGTGATGATATGTCGCGGCGGGGCAAGAGCAGCTCGTGGGGGTCACAACGTAGTATGCATCCTTCTTGTTGCTGAGGACCAACACCAAGCGCCCATCATCGAGGCTGACCTCTTGGGGCAATGGATTGCACGCGACTTTCTTGAATGCCAGAAGCGCCTTTACGGCATCGATGCTTTGCGTTTTGGGGCTTTCGCAGATCAGTTTCCCGGTCTGAGTGGCCGGGATTGCTACAACGAGTTTGTTCAACATTACTGTCCACCGAATAATACTCGGTCACATTCCTATTTAAGAGTATCGGTACTACCTGGTGAGAAAAGTATTTAGCTATGGAGAACCAAATTATAAACCATGCCCACAAAAAAATTCAGCATAAGCATAAGCCCGGAGACATATAAAGCGGCAGAGGACGCAGTGGCAGCGGGCGAATTCAGGAACATGTCACATGTATTTGAAGAAGGTGCTAAGATGGTCTTGAAAAAGAGACTTTCAGAGGAAAGCGGAAACCCTTGTGAGGTCACCGCTTAACTCTGAGCCATTGTGTTTGGTGGACAGCAATGACCGTGAATAATCTTCTTTCCTAATGCTCTTTTGGCTTACTTAGTATTTATATGCGCCGATCGGGATTCGAACCCGAGTTTAGGCGTTGGCAACGCCTAGTGATAACCGCTACACTATCGGCGCGGCGCTTGCTGGAAGCACCCCCATCAACAACCTTCTAGTCTAAAAACATTGCGGGCAGATAGTACCCTGGAAGCCCACCACAGTACTGCACACACTTTATCTACCTTGAAGGGGTGCTGATTTATGGTGAATTCGCTTGTATGATGTGGTCATAGTAGGAGCAGGCCCGGCAGGGCTGACCGCTGCCATGTACTGCGCCAGAGGAGGGAAGAAGACGCTGGTTTTGGGGAGCATTTACGGCTCTCAGACCGCCATGGGTGGCCTCTATGAGAACTATCCCGGCTTTCCGGAGGGCATTAATGGCATTGAGCTCTCGGAGAGGATGCTGGCCCAGGCCCAGAGGTTTGGAGCGGAGAACCAGACGGAACTGGTGGAGAAGATCGTGAACCTGGGAGACTTCTTCCGCCTGAAGACTGAGAACTGGCAGTACGAGTCCAAGACGATCATCCTGGCCATGGGGGCCAGCCATCGCCAGATAGGGGTTCCAGGCGAAAAGGAGCTGACGGCCAGAGGAATCTCCTATTGCGTCCATTGCGATGGTGCCCTATATAGGAACAAATCAGTGGCGGTGGTAGGCTACGGCAATGGCGCAGCCAGAGCAATCCTATATCTGGCCAATATCGCGAGCCGAGTCCACCTCATATCACCCAAAGAGAAGCTGGTTGCAGAGCCGGTGTATCTGGAAAGGATCAAGTCGCTCACCAACTATGCCGCCACCTTTGGCGCGCAGATTGCCGAGATCCGAGGGGAAGAGTTCGTGGAAAGCGTGGAGTTCAATGTGGGGGGAACCCCCCGTTCCCTGAAGGTGGAAGGGGTCTTCGTGGAGATGGGCATGAAGCCCAATGTTGAGCTGGCAGAGAACCTTGGCCTGGATATGACCTCTGGGGGCTTTGTGAAGATCAACCGGCTCAACCAGGAGACGAGCATGCCCGGTGTCTTCGCCGCCGGGGACATGACAGGCGGACGGATGCAGGCGGCAACTGCTGTGGGTGCGGGCGCCTCCGCCGGCATCAGCGCTCTGCAGTATCTCGGGTAGACGATGACAAGATCTGAGGAAAGAAGGGACCCCAGAAGGCCGGTCAGCGTATGGCGATCCCAGGATCTGGTGGATGGACGCCCTGCCCAGGCTCTGACCATGATCCTGCGCACGGTGGGATGCAGATGGAACCGCTGCACCATGTGCGGCTATGCCAGCGAGGGCGCACCCGCCTCTGCGGAAGACCTGATCGTCCAGTTCGAGAGCGCCATGGAAAAGTGCTCTCCTGAGGTGACAGTGGTCAAGATCTACACCAGCGGCAGCTTCCTGGACTCCGAGGAGATGCCAGCAGGGGCCAGGGTCGAGATACTGCGCCGCCTGGAGAATGCGGGGATCGAGAAGCTGATCATTGAGACCCGGCCGGAGTACGTAACCACTGATGCGGTGGAGGAGTGCCTCTCCCACCTGCAGACCGAGTTCGCCATGGGCCTTGAGAGCGCAAACGACCTGATCAGAGAGCAGCTCATCCGCAAGGGCTTTCTCTTCCAGGACTTCGTCCGCGCCTCGGAGATGGTGCACGGCCAGGGAGGAGGGGTTAAGGCCTATCTGCTCCTGAAGCCGCCCTTTCTCACCGAAGGGCAGGCTATGCGTGATGCCATATCCTCCGCTCGGGCAGCACGCCCTTATGCAGACATCATCTCACTGAACCTGTGCAATGTGCAACGCAATACAGTGGTGGAGAGGATGTGGGAGAAGGGCGAGTATCGGCCACCATGGCTCTGGTCCGCCCTTGAGGTGCTGAAAAGCTCCTCAGGCCCTATCATCTGCGACCCGGTGGGTGCAGGCACCAGGCGTGGGCCCCATAACTGCGGCCAGTGCGATGCCGCCCTGGCGGAGGCGATCAGGAAGCATGATCTTACCCAGGATGCGAGGCCCTTCGATGATCTGCACTGCCAGTGCAAGGAAGCATGGCAGAAGCTGATGGAGCTGGAAGAGCAATCCTTCGGCACCCCACTCTGCTGAAATAGATTGAAATATCAGGAAATGGAACTAATTCATTAAGGTGAGCTAGAAATGTTTGAAAAGGTGTTGATCGCCACAGATTTCTC
>DAIO01000090.1:0-4154 GCA_002498745.1 Methanosaeta sp. UBA533
AGGTGGACGAGGCGGTAGAGCACGTCCGATCGGTGGTGGTCCGGCTGCAGAACCTGGACCTATCCCAGGATCCGGGAATACTGGAGGAGCTGACCCTCACCAGGAGGTACACCAAGAGCACGGGCTCGTACAAGAACAAGCAGCCGCACATCCAGCTGGTGGAGAAGATGAGAGAGAGGGGTGGAAAGGTGCCCGCTGTCGGAGACAGGGTGCCCTTTGTGATCATCCGGGGCAAGGGCGGCAAAAAGAACAAGACCCTGTTTGTGGACCGGGCGGAGGATCCGGAATTTGTGCTGGAGAACAATATCTCTCTGGATACGGAGTACTATGTGAACAAGCAAATCCTGCCGCCGGTGATGCGTATATTCGAGACCTTCGGAGTGAGCAAGGACCGTCTCTGCTCCAGCCGAGCGCAGAGCAGTCTGTTCAGCTTTGCCGGCGACTGCACCAGGCCACAGAAGCAGAAGTCGCTCTTCGACTTTTAGGGAGATTCGCTTTGGCGGTCGATATCTTCCAGCCCCTCCAGGGATACAGTCAATAGGAAGTAGGCCAGACATTCCCTTCTGAACTCTCCATCCAGGGTGGGTGGGGATATATTCATCATAGAACTCGTGCGTTCGACCTCATCCAGCCCTAAAGAGATGGCAATTCTCTTGATGTCCTCTCGATCGACCAGAGAATAGCCCTCACCCCGGCAGCACTCATTGCAGTTTTGGCACTGGAAGAGGGACTGGGCGGCGATTTGAGAAAATAAGGGCTGTGAGCCCCCCTCTCGCAACCACTCAATAAGCTTTTCCTTCTCCCCCAATTCAGCCTCCTGCCATTGCCTTATATAGATTCCAGGCTCCAACAGCCGCGAAGTTCACCGCCACTGCTCCCAGGATCAAGCCCATTACTCGGTTCAAGACCATTATCCCGGTGATGCCCAGCACCCGATCAATGTAGTCGGAGAACTTGAGTACGATCAGGGTCACAGTGTAGGTCAGGGTTATTCCCAGGATGACAATCGATTTCTCGGCGATGCTTCCTGCCGATCCCATCAGGACCACCACCGTGGTGATCGCACCCGGTCCGGTGAGAAGGGGCGTGGCCAAGGGAAATACAGAGATATCCTCCCTGCTATTGGCATCCTTCAATTCCTCTTCCGTTACCTTCTTCTGCTGGTGGACTCCTCTGAGCATGTCTATGGCCACCAGGAAGAGGAGAACTCCTCCCGCCACAGAGAGGCTATCGATGGTGATGCCGAAGAGGCGGAGCACCAGATCGCCTGCCATGGCGAAGAGAATGGCAATGATAAAGGCGATCAGTGTGGCCCTCTTATAGATACGGCTCTTTTCCAGAGGAGTCTGGCCGATGGTCAGGGTGACATAGACCATGGTGGCCTCGATGGGGTTGACTATCACAAAGATGGTGCTGAAGACGTATATGAAGTAGAGTAGGTAATCGCCTGCATCCATTGAATTCTCCCTTTAGCCATTTTGTTCTGCGGCCTGGAGTTCATATGAGTCTCCTTGCCTTAAATAGATCATCATCCAATCCAGCTCTCCCAGAGGTGGAGGACGGTTATGGAGAGTATGGCCAAAAGGCCGATGATGACCAGGGCAGTGAATACTAGATGCTGTTTTGACCATTTATTCCCTGGCTTATCCCGGGGAGATATGCCCTGCACCAGAAAGGTGCCAACCCCTGCCAGGTTGATGCTGGCGATGTTCACCAGGAAGAGGAGGAACGCTCCATAAGCTAGAGTGGTGTATCCCGCCCCCAAGAGCAGGCCGGAGGTCACCAGCGGGGGGAGGAGGGCAACTGCCACTGCTACTCCGATCAGAGTTGCCGGGGCGCCAGAGGTGAAGGCCAGCGTTCCCGCGCAGCCTGAGACCAGGGCGAGGAGGACCGCGTCCAAGCCCACGGCCGTTCTGGACTCGATCTCAGGAATAGTGGGATCGACGGCCAAAAAATAGCCCATTGCAATGGAAAGGGCGGCGGCAATGGCCAGACCAACCACATTCGTCTTTAATGCATTCCTGGCCAGATTGATATCGCCCAGTGCGGCGGCTAAAGATAAGGCGACATTGGGGCCCAGCAAAGGGGCTATGACCATGGCACCGATTATTATTGCTACGCTGTTATTCCATAAACCAATGGCAGCAACTATAGCAGAGAGGATCACCAGAACCACATAGACACGGGTCAGCTTTGTGGCAGTGGAGATATCCTCGTAAAGCTCCTCCCTGCTCAGCCGGAAGCTCTTGTTCTCCTTATCCCCGGAGAGGTCAGCGGCGTCAGTGGATTTCACTGCCATCTCTTCCGCTGGAAGGGAGGCCTCGACAGGGATTATATTTATCCGGAAACCATCCTCGTCCGAGAACCTCTCCTGCAGGGACTTGAGCAGACTCTCGCTCTCCTCGGCAAAGACGAGGATCTTCACCAGGATTTGTTTCTCTGAGAGGCGGCCGTACATCACACCCTTTACCGGATGCTTCCAGACCCCTATGATATGCTGCATTCTAACGTCCAAAGCTTCCTTTCTTTCGCTGAGCAGCTCTTCGATCTGCCCTTTCTTACCTTCAGGAAGGGTTATCTCAATTGAACGCAGGGCCATTATTCACTCCAGCAGCCGCCTTCTTGTCCTCCTGTTTTAATAGAGGCATCTTGCTTATAAAATCTGCCTTGTTGGGCCAAATAGGAAGCGTGCGTGAGGGATGGCGTTTTATACCCAAAAATCAGTTCATCGGCGGTGTGAAGGCAATGGCAGAAAAGGGATCCATTCTATTGGCAGTATCGCTTGCGTTCATCCTGTTCACGGGCCCTGTAAATGGTGATATCAACGTCCATTCAGGCGACCGAATTCAGAAGGCGATAGATTCTGCTGCCCCAGGAGAGATCATACTGGTCTCTAGCGGCAGCTACAATGAAAGCCTGGTGGTGGACAAATCGCTAGTCCTCCGGGGAATAGATACTGGCAGGGGCCAGCCTCAGGCGCAGTCCGACGAGGGGCCGGCCATAATCCTGTTGGCGAAGGGTGTAACCATCGAGGGATTTGCGATAAAGAGCCAGAGCAGCGGGAGGGAAAGCGCTGGCATACTGATCCAATCTAATGATAATCTGATAATGGATAACGTGGTCCATGGCTGTGGGAATGCTGGTGTTGTCCTGAGCCAGGCTATCAATAACACCATCCTGGGCAATCTGATAGAAGGAAACGGCAATGAGGGTATATATCTGAAGAACTCCAGCCGAAACCGCCTGGAAGGGAATCAGGTTATGGATAACAGGTACGGCCTGAGGCTGGAGGACTCCCATACCAATAAGATAGTTGGCAATCTCTTGCAGAATAACGAGTTCGAGGCCATGTATCTCGAGGCCAGTCACTCCAATCTGATCGAAGGCAACCTTGCTGAAGATAATGAAATGGGGCTGGTGATGGAGAAGAGCCGGAGCAACCTGGTGGCTAGGAACGATATCCAGGGAAATGAAAAGGGCATCTCCCTCACAAGTCAAGAGTCTTCTCTAGCAGTCTCAACAAAGGGAAAGGGAGTTTTCATATCCTATAATGCCACTCCTTCCGGGGCAATAATCTCCTCCAATAACACCATTTATTTGAATAACCTCTCCAACGAGGCGAATGCATATGATGATGGCCTCAACTTATGGGACAACGGCCTCATCGGCAACAATTACAGCGACTTCAATGATCCAGAGGAGGGATGCAGGGGAAGGAAGATCTGCGCTACCTCCTATTCGATACCCGGCGGCCCCAGCATAGACGAGCACCCCCAGGCGTCTCCAATCCGGGAGCCCGGCCTTGTCAACGGCATGGGTGGCGCCTTTATGCAGCTTTCTGGCACGAGCTTCCTTCCCGGCGGGGAGATGAGGCTGAACTATACCACCCCAGTGGGTATCGATGCCTGGCTGGGCCTCCAGTCTATTGCCCTGGATGAAGAAAATCTGGCCCAGGATCTTTATCTGGGAGAGAACATTTCCGGAGACATCCTGCTGACTGCTCCTTATATGGAAGGCTCATTCAAGCTCGTAATGCACGATTCTAATGCTACAGCCGTCATCTCCCTGCCTTTCAATGTCTCCTCCCCCCAGATCAGTGCATCGCCTTCCTCCGTCCTCACCTGCGAGAAGATCACTGTCTCCTTCCAGGGAGC
>DAIO01000132.1:0-2574 GCA_002498745.1 Methanosaeta sp. UBA533
GATCGCAAATGCAGGATCTTTAAAAGTCGGTCATGATCCTGTACTGATCGATCTCAGTCTGTTTCAGGCCGGTTAAGAACTGCTCAGCCATGTCGCGAATATCCCTGGACCTGGTGATCGCTCGGCCCACCACCAGTATGTCCGCGCCCGCGGCCAGGGCTGCTCCCTCGGAGTCGGTGCGAATTCCGCCTGCAACGGCCACCAGAAGCCTTCTCCCCTCCTCTGCCAGGGCCTTGATATCGGGGATGTTCTGCCAGGCATGAGCGCTCTTCTCCATGTCGATCGCCCGGTGCAGCTCGACCACATCCGGTTTGACATCCAGTCCCTTGAGCACCGTCAGTGGATCGTCTACGTTGAGCATATCGATTATGGAGTAGATCCCCGTCTTTCTGGCCTCATTGATGGACAGCTCAATGGTCTTCTTAGGAGCCAGACCGGATATAACCACAGCATCGGCGGTAGAGTCCGCAGCCAGGCGCACCTCCAGGTTTCCGGTATCCAGGGTCTTGAGATCCAGAATGATAAAAGCCCCCGGCCGGATGGCACGAATCTCCTTCACAACGTTCATCCCCAGCATCTTGACCAGAGGCGTTCCCACCTCGATCAGGATGTGGTCGCTATCCGGCAGGGCAGAGAGGACACGCCTAACCTCGGCCACATCCACCAGGTCGAAGGCCACCTGCAGATAAGGCGGATCCCAGAGACGGGTGACTCTGAACCCCATGATGGGATGGGTGGAACGCTCCTTCTCATAAAGGACTTTATCGATATCCGGGAACCCGGCCATGGCCCGCTGCACCGCTAGCTTGGTGGCCCCGTAGTTGTAGCGATAGATGGCATCGTAATCCTTAGCCTTGGGATCGATGTAAACGGATACAATGACCAGCAGCTCTTCTGCTCGATCCCGGGGGATGACACCCTCTGCCACTGAATCTGCCACTGCCTTGGCCACAGCCGTCTGAGCCGGCCCAAAAATCTGAGCCGCCTGATCCATGTTCTTCACTGTCACTTTTGGAACGATAAGGGTAGAAGGCTTTGGCGGCAGGTTCGGCCTGATGACTCCCAGTAGAGGAGTATGCCCCGCTGAAAGCTGGGTGAGCCCGGAGGCGAAAGCCGTTCCCACCGGCCCCTCCTTCTCTCCTATAATCAGATCGATATGTGCTACCTCAGGCCCCTTTCCTATGAGAGCCTCTCCGACCAAAAACAAAAAGATTCACCTCGCCCACCGAGTGAGCAATCTCTCTATTTTAATCCTTTTGCCGATTTTGGAGGTTTCAGATTATCTGCCAATAGATGAGAGGAGCCAGCACCAGTAGCATCAGCCCGGTAAAAAGCCTCATTCCCACCCGGTGATCCTTGCGGAAGCGGTCCACCCTATCCGGGCTCATTCCCAGGGCAAGGAATCCCCCCACCACAATGATTGGCAATATCACCCCCAAGTTGAAGAACATCAGGTAGGCGGCGCCGACAAAGTAGCTTTTGGCGGAGATTAGATCCAGTATGGCCAGATAAAGCCCTCCCACACAGGGGAGCTTCACCAATGAGAAGAGCGCTCCCGCCAGGAAATAGGAGCTGAACCTTCTCCGCTCTACTCCCGCCTGGAAATACTGCAGCGCCCAGTCCGTCCGGAATAGCGATGCCTTTCCCTGCTTTAGAAGGATGGCATCGATGACCTGAGATAAGCCTGCAGCCAGTAGTAGAACAGTCAAAGCATAGCGGAATGAAGCAGCTATGGCCTCAGAATGCAATAGCCTTTGCATCCCCAGGCCGAAGAGTAGGTACATGGAGAAGATGCCAAAGGAGAAGAAGACCACCATCAGGATCAGCTCCCGCCTCTTTCCGGAGGTTGAGAGTATGGATGCCGCCAGAAAGACCAGAATGCCGAAGAGGCAGGGATTGAAGCCGGCCACAAACCCACCAGCAGTGACGGCCAGGGCAGTGGAGAGGGAGAGGTCCTGCAGATCGTATCCGGGCAGAGCATCCTCCCGCCGCTGGATGGGGCTATTGTTGCCGGGAAGGCCTATAGAGGGGGCAGTCTCAGATCTCTGGCTCTGATTGTACAGGGCCTGGAGAACCTTATTCTCGAGTATGGATGCATCACCTCCATAGTCCCTGTAGTCTATGACCTCGATCCCGATGATTATGGCCGGTATATCCAGGACGTTATACTGAGCGATGATTCGGTGGCCCTCATCGGTAGAAAAGTAATAGCTGCTGACATTAAGTGGCATCGTTCGGCCCACCTTCTCCAGGGTCCGCTCAGCAGCGGCGCATTTGGGGCATCCCGGCGAGACGATGATTATGACCTCTACCGGATCTGCGCTCGGAGCATATCCTCCCTTGAGGGCCAATTGACTGGGGGAGGAACCGATTCCACCGTCCGCATCCTCGCCGCCAGCCGCATAGATGCAGCCAACGAGGGAGGCCATCGCAATGCCCATAAATAAGAGAATTCGAATGGCTCTCCTGGCAGGAATGATAGAGGAAAGCCCTCTGGAAGGGATCGGTGGCATCAGTCCTCTTATGGCATGGAAGTGATATAAAAAAGAGGTCCTCAACTGTTGAGTTTGGCCG
>DAIO01000086.1:0-3052 GCA_002498745.1 Methanosaeta sp. UBA533
ATCAGTTCTCCAGGATCCTCATGCCTGAGGGCTTTTTCATCTGTTCCGTCCCCAATGTCATATCGGAGTCGGGAGATGATGCCGGCCTGCCAAAGAATAGGTCCCATAAGCAGTGGTTTAACTTTCCCTCGCTCTGCCGGATGGTGGAACGATGCGGCATGCGGGTGATATACCGGCTGGGCCAGTCACGCTCCAGAATGCTCTTTCGAAGAGAGCAGCAGCTCCTTAATGCCAGGAGGATCGGGCGGAGGCTGAGCGACGAGACGGTGATGCACTCTGAAGAAATGATCCGCTGGCTGTCTTATGTTGCCGCCTATCCATCAGTAGAAGATGTCGATGGATCCTACTCCATCATCATCGTCGCCCAAAAGCAGGGCTCAGATTAATCAGATCCATTCGACTGTTATCTCATCGTTCAGATCGATCACTGCTCCATAGCCCCGACGCAGCTCTCCTACGTTCACCACCAGGGTGGAGCCGATATGGCACTCTCCCCGGTCCTCATGAATATGGCCGCATAAAACCAGATCCGGCTGATAGTTCTCTATGAATCGGCGCAGTTCAGAGGAGCCGGATCTCTCGCCGTTGTAAAGAATATCACAAGCCCCCCAGGGCGGCTGATGAACGATGACGATCTTGGCCCGGGCACTAGCCACCCCCTGGTAGGCTTTCTCCAGAACGGAATAGACCTCATCATCGCGATGGTAGTACCTATTGGGGTCGCCAAGTCTACGGGGATCTTTAGCTATCATTCCTCCCATGCCAAGAAATCCGTACTCCTTATGGCGAAAAGAGGATTGGTGAAGGACGATAAAACCCGCTTTCTCCCAGAGATCAGGGACGACATCTCTGTGGTCCATATTGCCGGGAACGATCAGCACTGGCGGACCAAGGCGGGCGAGGGCCATGGCAGCAGGCTTCGCCCCCTCAGTTGAACTGGCGTTATGGAGATCGCCGCAAAAGGCAATCAGGTCATACTTGAGGTCCTTTAGATTCCGGATCCCCTCAGTGCAGTCATGCAGGTCCGCCAGACCAAGAATCCTCAGAGCCTCACTCATGGATCATCTCCAGAATATGGCTATGGATCTCCAGATATTTAGATCTCTATGATATCGTATGGGCGGGCTTGGATGATGCCGCTTCAGCCTGCGGGGGGAATACGTCCACTATGACAACGTTGCTCGGCTGGTTGTTGATCACGAAGTAGAGCATATGCCTTCCCGCTTGATCGGCATCAAAGCTCATATTGCTATAGCCCGGATCCAGCTGATAGGTGCCGTAGTCGTGGAATATGCTGCCTGTCTGAATGGTCTGGTAGAATCCGGCATCTCCTCCCTGGGGTACATAGGCTACAAGCTCCAGCCTGCTTCCCAGGGGCACGACTGAATACTGCGACCAGTTAGTTGTCCCCTTTATCCATAGATCGCTTCTGGTGGCCATTGCAGATGCATATTGGAAATATGCCAGTCCCTGACCATCGCCATAGTAGACCGCTATCGGCTCGTTCCCTGATATATCATACTGGACAGGCGCTCCGATCACTCCTCCTTCAGCACTCTTTGTGGCTGCGGCAAAATATTCGCTATAGGGAATGAATGCGCTCTCTGCTGCACCCGCCGTGTAGAGGGACGGGTCCGAGGGCAGGGGGGGTTTGGCGCTGGGCACGGGCTGGTCCAGCCAGTCCAGCATTCCCGCCAGGCCCTCATCCAGTGTCCCTCGACCATAAGACTGGCCGATGTTGGGATTCAAGTAGCCTGTATCTGCGGCAAAGGCCGATAATGGAAGGCTGATTGCCATTATGCAGATAAGAAATATGACATGTTTCATCTCATTTCACCACAAATGGATTTCGACACATCCTAATAAAACTTGCGTCAAAAGTTCGACAATCAGTGAAAGCTCAGGGCGTCCTTCGGGCAGGCATCTATGCAGCGGCCGCACTTTATGCAGTCCGGCAAATCCTGGATCTCAAATACCTGAAGCTGCATGGGGCAGACCTTCTGGCACCTCTTGCAGTCAATGCATAAATCCCCGTCCAGCTTGAGCTGGTATTTGCTGCCTCCCATAATCCTCTGCAATGTGCCCATGGGACAGAATGTGCACCAGGTTCGGGGGGCGATGATGACGCCAAAGAGTATGGCAATGGAGGTGGTGATTATGCATAGGGTGACAAATACCATTCCGATCCGGTCCACCACCCCCTGGGTTCCTAATAGCCGGTAGATCATAAAGCCCATCAGCGCGATGAAGATGGGAATCCTGATCCACATGCTGCGCAGGAAAGGAGGAATTTTCAGCTTGCGGCTAAGAGGAGCCAGCCAGAAGTCAACGAAGCTGCCTCGGGGGCAGAGGTTGCCGCAAAACCACCTCCCTCGGAAGGGGGCAATGATCAGAAGGGTGGCGAAGACCAAGAGGAGGATGTAGCCAAGCTTGGGATAAAAGATTCCGCCAATGGATACTATTAGCACGATCATGCCCAGATAAGGGGTAATTACCCTGATTTTGGACTGTTTCATAGATTTAAATAAAATTTTAATCCAGTCGCTATCTGCTGGATATATCGCCCTCAAGGATTATGTTCATGACGCTATCGAACTTCAGAGCCTGGCACCAGCCAGCTTTTTCAAATATCGACATGAAGCAGACGCCAATCAGCTTCTTGTATTTCATCTTGGCGAGAAAATCTGCCATCTCCTCGGCCTTCACTCCGATCTTGGGCATGGCCATTCCACCCAGAACAACCACTGCATCGGCCTCAAAGTTGCACTTCTCTCCCAACTCCATCCCCGATTCCGTGGCAACCAGCTTCCTGGCTTTTTCACTATCAAGGCCGGGAATGAAGGCCATCTCCTTTTCTCGCACTGGATAGCCCAGGAATAATGCAAAGGGAGTACAAAAACCAGGTGACCCCACGAAAATTATCTTCTGGTCATCCTTGACCAAATCCCGAAAGCCGTTCAGCATTCCGCCCAGGCCCTTGACCTCTTGAATCTTCTCCATAATGATCGATTAATCAGTTCCCGCTCATGGGCAATAATGTTTTTTATCTTCC
>DAIO01000069.1:0-2746 GCA_002498745.1 Methanosaeta sp. UBA533
GAGCCAGCGGATCATTATGGCCCTGATGGGCATGGATCCGGCTGATATCGCTCGCCAGAAGGAGGCAGGCTCGATTGCAGTCGATCTGGATGGCGAGATCCTCGAGCTTCCGCCCGAGGCGGCGGAGGTGGAGATCCAGACTCTCTCTGCTGGCGAGGCTGTGGATATACTGAAGACGAAAGAGGCCACGGTGCTGGTCCGAAGATGATCGAGGTGGAGGTCAAAGCCCGGGCCAGGAAGGACACAAAAGAGAGAATAGCCGCCCTGGGCGCCACCCCCATCGGGGTGGAGAATCATCTGGACCTTTATTTCAATTCGCCATTAAGGGACTTCAAGGAGAGCGACGAGGCCCTGCGCATTCGCATTAAGGAGGATGGGGCCAGGCTCACCTATAAGGGGCCCAAGCTCGACCAGCAGACCAAGTCGCGCCGGGAGCTGACGATAAGGATCGACGATCCCACCCAGATGAGGGATGTCCTATCCCTTTTGGGTTTTGTTTTATCGGCAGAGGTTCGCAAAAAGAGGACGAAGTACTCCTATCAGGGAATGGTCATCGCTCTGGACGAGGTGGAAGGGCTTGGCACCTTTTTGGAGGTGGAGGCTCAGGCGGAAGCGAACTGGGAGAACGAAAAGGATCGGGTCCTCTCCGTGTTGAAGCGGCTGGAATTGGAAGACACCATCCGCCGCTCATACATAGAATTGCTAGAGGAGAAGAGGTCAGATCTATAGACCGATGACGATATAATGGAAATGATATCTTGTCCATAAGCTCCAAATTCCATGTGCTGGTCATGCTCTCGTTCCTGGTAGCGGTGCAGCTGATAGCCCTGGCCATAACCCCGGCCATATCCGCCACAGACAATCGGGTATTCGAGGATCCGGCATCGATCTCCAATCCCATAATCTATATGCTGCTCATCCTCATATTCACCGCCATTCTCCTTTTGGCCATAAAGCTGAAGGGAGAGTGGCTGGTGAGAGGATTCATACTCATATCCATTGCCCTCACCATCTTCTATGTGATCTCCGCCATCATGCCCATGTGGCTTGCCCTCCTGCCAACTTTGGCGGTGATGCTGCTCTTGCACTACTACCCGGAATGGTATATTCTGGATGCATTTGGAATCCTGGTGTGCGCAGGAGTCGCCTCCCTCCTGGGAGTGAGCATGACCGTGATGCCGGTTATCATCCTTATGGTGATCCTGGCGGTCTACGATGCCATCTCCGTCTATAAAACCCGCCACATGGTCGCTTTGGCAGAGGGCGCAATAAAGATGAAGGCACCACTGCTTTTTGTAGTCCCCAAGAGCAGGGACTACAGCTTTAGGCGAAAAGATGCAGTCTCGATCTCAATGGGAAACGACAAGAAGAAGGGGGATCGTGGAGCCTATTTCCTGGGCATGGGCGATGCCATCATACCATCCATCCTGGTGATATCTGCGAGCTGGTCATATCCACCAGGCGATATCCTCGGCCTGAACCTTCCTGCTCTTGGAGCCATGCTCGGAACCTATGCCGGCTTTATCCTTCTGATGACCACATCGAGGGACCGACCTCAGGCTGGCCTTCCCTTCCTGAACTCGGGATCCATCCTCGGATTTCTCGCCGGCTGTCTTGCCGCAGGCATCCAGACCTTCTAGCCCGGCACTGCAGAGTTCTGGCACCGACAGCTTTTTGCCTTATCCCGCGACACTCTGCCTCAAAGAGGAATATCAGATGGCTGATGAAGACCACGCAGTCCTGGAACACTTCATACCATTCTGCCCCAAATGCGGCAACGAGTGCGAGCATAAAGACCTCCGGCGGGCACTGGACGCAGATGAATGGAAGAAGATTGTGATCGAGACGATCTATTACTGCAAGAATTGTGACAACTACTGGAGCGACGGCCTGATAGAGAAAGGCTATAAATGATCTACCTTTATTACAGCGAGAAATTTCAAGGTTATAACTTCGGTCCGGAGCATCCCTTCAATCCCGCTCGCCTGATGCTCACCTTTAGCCTCATGGAGGAGTCTGGTCTAATAGACGAGAAGGTATGCAGGCTTGAGCCCCGCCCGGCTAGCGAAGAGGATATTCTCCGAGTGCACACCCCCGAGTACCTGGCGGCGGTGAAGCTGGAGGAGCCGGATCTGGCCTTTGGCCTGGGGAGCGACGACACCCCGGTCTTCGCGGGCATATGTGAGTCATCCAGAATGCTGGCAGGGGCCTCTATCGATGCCGCCCGCCGCATAATAACTGAGGACTGCAGCGCTTTTAACATCGGCGGAGGACTGCATCATGCCCTGCCCACCGTCGCCTCCGGGTTTTGTGTCTTTGACGATCCAGCTCTGGCCATCCGGGTTTTAAGAGACAGATTTGATCGGGTGCTGTATATCGACATCGATGGCCATCACGGCGATGGGGTACAGCAGATATTCTACACTGATCCCAGTGTTTTGACCATCTCCATGCATGAATCCGGATTGTATCTCTTTCCGGGCACGGGATTCATAGAGGAGATGGGAGAGGGTGAGGGAAAAGGATACAGCGTGAACATCCCCATGCCCATGTACTCAGGAGACGAGCAATACCTCCGGGCCTTCGATCAGATCGTTCCAACCCTTTTTGAATGGTTCCGGCCCCAGGCAGTGGTAGCCCAGCTGGGGATAGACACCCACTATTCCGATCCCCTCACCAGCCTTAACGTGACACTTAACGGCTATACCGGCCTCGTCCGCCGGATAGTGGATCTGGCCCGCCAGCA
>DAIO01000067.1:0-7316 GCA_002498745.1 Methanosaeta sp. UBA533
TGGCCGGCTGGCTGCAGATGTATCCGGGAATGGGATTCGTGGTCACCACCAGGCCCGAGAACCAGGAAAAAGTCTTAGAGGTCTTCACCAGGCGCGGCCTGACCGCCAGGGTCATCGGCCGGGTGACAGACGAAAGAAGGCTGATAATTCGCAGCGGAGAAGAGGAGTCTGTTCTCTTCGACCTGGCCCGGGAGTGCGTGACCGGAATTCATTAGGATATGGACGCAAGCTTCATAAAATCCCTGCAGGATCGGGCGGAAAAGACTCATGCCCGCATAGGGATCGGCATCTGGAACGCCGACCGAGAGCTGATTGCATCCCTGCACTCGGCGCAGAGGTTCGCAGAGCTGCTGGTGGTGGGCAACGTCGATGAAAGCTGCCCATATGAGCATATTTGCACAGATGAGCCTTGGAAGGAGGTGGTCCGGCTCCTGGCGAACGGGGTGATCGATGGCGCTGTACGGGGAAACCTGCCCGCAGGAAGGACCATGCGCGCTCTGGCCGAAGAGTTCCGCCTGCCCGTCCGCCGCCTGGCCCTGATCGAGCTGTCCGGCTGGGCCTTTCTTTTAGGGCCGGTGGGAATCGATGAGGGCGAGACAGCCCAGGACCGTCTGGATCTGCTGCTCGGGGGCTCAAGGCTCCTGCGAAATATGGGCGTCCTGCCCCGGGCAGCGGTCCTCTCCGGGGGGAGAATGGAGGACCGGGGAAGGTGCGAACGGGTGGACAGGAGCCTTTTGGAGGGCGACCAGATCGCCGCCCGCGCTCTCAAGGCGGGAATCGATGCAGAGCATAAGGGAATTCTGATCGAGAACTGCCGGGGAGATGACGTCGTCATCGCTCCAGAAGGCATTTCGGGCAACCTCATCTTCAGGACTTTGATGCTCCTGTGCGGAGCCCAGTCCTATGGCGCTCCGGTTTTGTGGGAGGAGGAGATCTTTATCGACTCCAGCCGGGCGAGGAACGGATTTGACGGGCCGGTGATGCTGGCCGGGGCAATGGCCGGGATGAGAAAAGAGAAGTAGCATTTACGCCCTCTTGTTGTCTTGATTTCTTTTCCGCTCAAGTCAATAATTCAGCTCACAGTCTCGTAGTCCTCCAAACCCCGGACCATCTCCGCGAGCTCCGCCACCAGGGCCTCGTCCACCTCAGAGAGCCTCACCCTTCGCACCATGTTCGCCACATCTATATCCGCCATGACGATCTTGGGAAGAGTGCTGTGCTTGAACCCCTCCACCACCGCATAGTCCATCCCCTCTCTTTCCAGCTCCGCCAGGGCAGACTCCAGGTCTCCTCGATCCCGTCTTACCAAAAGGCGTGCCTCGCCCAGACCTATGACCACATCCGCCCCAGCATCGAAGTGCCGCTTGGTGTCCCCCCGGTCCACGGGATGATCGACCATGTTCTTGACTGTCCCCACCTTTCCGTGCTTTGCCAGGGATCTTACCAGCGCCTCCACCAGCGTGGTCTTTCCCGTCTTTTTGGTCCCGACAACCGCTATTGCCTTCATATCACGATCTATCCCCGGCCCCCGATTGCCTACGGCCGATCTACTGCAGTAGCTCAATTAAGAATCTGGTATAGCCTTCCAGATCCGTTATGCGCACGTTCTCGTTTGGAGCATGGATATTGCTCTCCAGCTGCCGGCCGACGCCGTAGACGCAGGTGGGAATCCCCGTCTTCTCTGTGGCATAGGCCTGATCTAAGCTTCCCTGGGCTGCTGAGAGCTGGGGCATAAATCCCATCCCCCTCTCCACCGCTTCCCTCACCTCATCGACCCAGGCATGCTCCGGGTCAACGCTCATGGGCGGATATCCGGGATAGAACTTCAACTCGAAGTCGATACCCTCTGATCTCAGAGGCTCCAGTGCCCTTTCGATCTCCTCCATCGCCTCTTCCATCCTCTCCTCCGGTATCACCCTGCGATCCCCCCGGAGAACGCACCTATCGGGCACTATGTTCTCCTTGACCCCCCCATTGACCATGGTGATATTGAGGATCGGCATGAGTTTCTCTATTCCCACCGATTTCACCGGCGAGCTGGCTGGAAGGCGGGACCTTCTGGCCTGTACCACCTTCTTCAGATCCATGAGCCTCTCCATGACCGGTATCGACCTTTCTACCGCATTCACCCCCAGGAAGCTCGATCCGCTATGGGCCGACCGACCTTTAACCATTACATCCCAGGTTATGATGCCATTGCTGCCGATCCCCACGTCATCGGAAAAGCCATCCATGCATAGCATCAGATCCCCTTTCACCTGACCCAGATCGGTCAGATAACACAGGCCGGAGTAGCCTCCCACCTCTTCATCGGTAGTCAAGAGAATGCTCAGATTGTACTTGGGCTTTTCCTTGGACAAGAGCGCCTTCAAAGCAGCGACGAGGGCCGCAACCGATCCCTTGCAGTCTGAGACTCCCCGGCCATAGACCCGGCCGTTCTTCTGCACCGCACAGAAGGGATCGGTGTCCCATTCGCCCTCTGCCGGCACCACATCCAGGTGGGCATATATCACCAGGGTCTTTTCCGCTTCAACCGATAAATCGGCCCGGAGGTTGTACCTGTCACCCACCAGCCGGCTATCACAGCATTTGGCTGCGAATACCTCCGCGGGCATCTTCATCTTCGTCGTCTCAAATCCCATATCCCTGAATATGGGCTCCAGCCACTCCACTATCTCCTGATAGCAGTCTCCTGGAGGGGCGACCGTCCTGAAACTTATAATATTCTTGAGCAGATCCATAAGATAATCTCGATCTGGAAGAATGGTCTCTTCGGGCTTTGAATCTTCTCGCATCTCTAATCCCTTCTCTAGTCAGCTAATTATCAATCTCTGCAACCTATAAAATGCTTCGGAGAGTCCTTCCGGTCATGGCCTCGGGCTGGGGGATATGCATTAGCTCCAGTGCTGTCGGTGCCACATCAGCCAAAATTCCGTCCTCTCGAAGCGAGTAGCTTTTCCGGTCAGAAGTGATTAAGGTGAATGGCACTGGATTGGTGGTATGGGCAGTATGGGGCTGGCCGGTATCGGAATCCCTCATCTTCTCTGCATTGCCGTGGTCTGCGGTGAGAAGGACCGCTCCGCCCAGGCTCAGTATCCGGTTCACAATCTCTCCCACGCAGCCGTCCACCACCTCCACCGCCCTCACCGCTGCCTCAAATATGCCGGTATGGCCGACCATATCCGGATTGGCGAAATTGAGAACGATGAGATCGTACTTGCCCGAATCGATCCTTGCAAGGAGCTCGTCCCGGACCTCATAAGCGCTCATCTGGGGCTGCAGGTCATAGGTTGCCACCTTTGGTGAGGGTATCAGCACCCGATCCTCCCCCGGATTGACCTCTTCCTTTCCCCCATTGAAAAAGTAGGTGACATGGGCATACTTCTCAGTCTCAGCTATCCTCAGCTGCTTTAATCCTGCCCGGCTGACCACCTCTCCCAGGGTATCAATGAGGTTCTCCGCTGGATAGGCCACCGGTGCGTTCAGGGTGGCATCATACTTGGTCATGCAGGTGTAATGGACCCGGATCGGTTTGGTGGCGAACTCCTGAAAATCCTTATCCACAAAAGCGCGGGTTATCTCTCGGGCCCTGTCCGGCCGGAAGTTGAAGAAGATGATGCTATCCCCATCATCCACCATGCCCCTCTCATCCACCACTGTGGGCGTGATGAACTCGTCGTTCTCCCCCCGGTCGTATCCCTTTCTGACCGCCTCTTCTGCGCTTTCCGCCCGCAGACCCTCGCCATAAACCAGGCAGCGGTAGGCCTTCTCTACTCTCTCCCAGCGACGGTCCCTGTCCATGGTGTAGTAGCGGCCGCTCACAGTGGCCGTGCTGCCCGTGCCTATCTGAGAGAATTTCTCCTCCAGATCCCGGAAATAGCCAAGAGCGCTGCGGGGAGGCACATCCCGGCCATCTAAAATGGCATGCACGAATACCCGGGAGAGATCCATGGATTTTGCCATTTCCAGGAGGGCGTAAAGGTGAGTGATGTGGCTATGCACCCCACCGTCGGAGAGAAGGCCGATCAGGTGAAGCTTACTGCCCCCCTTCCGGGCCAGATTCATGGCCTCCTGCAGAACGGGATTACTGGCAAATGTGCCCTTCTCCACCGCCAGGCTGATCCTGGTCAGGTCCTGATAGACGATCCTTCCCCCGCCCAGGTTGAGGTGTCCCACCTCGGAGTTTCCCATCTGGCCTCGGGGCAGACCCACCGCCAGGCCGGATGCCTTGAGGGTGGTGGTGGGATATTCCTTCCACAATCGCTCCAGGTTGGATTTTCTGGCATGAGCAATGGCATTTCCCTTCTGGGTGGGGCTTATGCCGAAGCCGTCCATGATTATTATCGCTATTGGCCTCATCTTGTCAGATTGATCATTCAGCCGAATATATCAAATCTGCCGTTCTCCAAATCCCTCTTTGCCGATGAGGGGGACGAAGATCACCCCCATCTTTTCCTCCACTGCAAAGCCGTTTTTCCTGGTGACCAGGATCAGCTCCTGTGATGTTTCTCCAACCGGAAGTATCATCTTGCCTCCAACCCGGAGCTGCCCCTTAAGGGGTTCGGGAACTCTGGGAGCTGATGCAGCAACGCTGATCCTGTCGTAGGGAGCATGCTCCGGAAGGCCCAGGCTGCCGTCGCCCTCAACCACGGTGACACCTTCAATTCCCGCCGCCTGCAGATTTTTTCTGGCGGCAAGAGCGAGATCAGGCATCCTCTCCACCGAATAGACCTGGCCCTCAGGGCCGGCGAGAACAGCCAGCACAGCCGCATGGTAGCCGCTTCCGCCGCCCACCTCCAGGATCTTCATTCCAGGCCTGACATCAAGAAGATCGCACATTATAGCCACCATATGGGGGGCAGAGATGGTCTGGCCAAATCCTATGGGCAGGGGGAGGTCCTCATAAGCCCTATCTCGAAGCTGCGCGGGAACGAATCTATCTCTGGGAACACGGGCCATGGCTTTCAGGACTGATTCATTTATCCTGCCTCGCATGCCGTCAAGAAGCCTTTTGCCCGGTTCCATAATCAGATCTCCCGTCCCCAAACCCGAACGATGTTTTTGGCCTCAGCCGCGTCGGCAAATCCCTCTCCACGCAGCTTGATCTTGACTATGATGAACTGGAAGTTCTCCACCCTCCTTTTCTCGCCCACCTCCAGGAGCTCATCTCCCGGAACTGTGATCTTAAGGGGATGGCTCTTGCCCCCTCGAAATACGGTTATCCTCAGCGGCACCTCGTCCGTAGCCCTTGCCCAGACGGTCTTCACAGTCTCGGCAAGAGCGCTCCTGACACGGCGATCAGTCTCCAGAGAAGTGATCTGGGTCATCACCACATCCTTTGTTGGATCGTCCACCAAAAGCTCATCTCCGACGTTCAGCAATTCATTTGCCCGGATGGTTATAAAATGGGGCAGAGCGCGGTCATCCCAATTGACTATCACCTTGAGGTTGACCAAACGCACCCGTTTCACCTCAACCGGATGAACAGTTCCGCAGTCATCGCAGCGAACTAGGTTCTCCTGTCCGGATTTAATCAGGGTATGGTCGGTATCCGTGCCGCAGGCTGGGCAGAAGATCTGATCTTCAAGCATGGAATACTGTTGTCCTTTGTGGTATTAAGCATGACCGGAGATGATGAGAGAAAAGGAGGCGAGATGATCTGCACTGCTCTTATGCATCCACTTCCGGCTTCTATTCAAGGAAAAATTTTTTAAGCAAGATGTTCAATTAATACTTATGACAAAAATGGATAAAGATTGGCGAGATGGATCTGGCCGGGGAACGGATGAGTGCTGCCTCATAGCAGAGAGCATGATCGATGAATTGCATCAGATCACAATATCTGAGAGAATGGCCACTCCCTCGGGTGGTCGAAGGAACAAAGTCTCATTCAAAAGAAAGATAATGCAGCAGATAAGAAATGCCAGGAGGTTTGCTATGGTAGGTTGAAAATAATACGTGATACTTCTAAATGTTTTATATAATTTATATTCTAAATAAAATCTCTTTCATTCGAAATAACGAACATATTTGATGAAAAATATATTACACTTAATAATAATTCCTTAAAGAGCTTATTCAGAATATAATCGGGCTATTTGTTATCAATCACAAATTCAAATCATTTAAAATTATTTAAATTATGTGAAAAGGGATCGCGCCGCGCAAACTATAAATATTAATTTAGCGAGTTACTATAGTGTGAACTCCAAATCATGCTCCATCCCGCAGTCGTGCTCTGAGCTGGAGATAGACCTCAAAAGGCTCGATCGCACGCTTCAGGCCGCTCACAGAAGCTCTATAGACATAAAGGATGCCTATGACTTCTATGTCCTTGCCTTAAAGGAGTTCAACAAGGAGAACCTCTCCGACTCATTTCTCTACTGCGATCGGGCGAACTATGAGCTCACAAGTGCCGTCAACGAGGCTAAGATCAATATCAGAGGCTCCCGGTTCCATAGCCTGAGAACGATCTCCTACTTCTTCCAGCTCTACGGCCTTTATGCTATAGTGTTTGCCGTACTGGCCATCCTATTTTTCAGCATGCTGATCTATCAGTATCCCGAAGCGGTGATTCTCGATGTCCCTCTCTGGTCCTCGTTCTTCGCCGGCCTGGGGGCATCAGCTCAGATCCTCACCGGAGTGGCAGAAGACCTGCGCCGCTACGGCCTGGCCACCCGGTACAAGAGGCTCTGGTATATGGCCATACCCCTGATCAGCATGGTCTTCGGTTATATGGCCTATCTGATATCTAGCTCTGGACTGATAGCGCTGAATGACGGTATCGGAGATGGGGTCTTCAGCATAATGTTCATCTGCTTTTTAACCGGTTTCCTGACCAAATGGATAATAAACAGGCTCTCGCGACTGTCCAGAGATATTTGATTACTTGAATATCTCTCCCGCTTCCTTGTACCAGAGCAATAGATCAAGCTGGCCCATAGGAATTCCTGCCTGGGAAGAGAAGGCGGTCATTTGCCTCTCGATCTCAATGTAAAGCCTCTTGGTGGGCGATTCGGGAACTTTGTCTATCACTCCCAGCAGGGCCAGATTTTTGAGGATATGCCGGTCGAGAATGGCCAGATCCTCCCCCAGTCCGATGTTCCTCAAGAAATGGCTGGCCTCCTTATAGCCAAGGCCCAGGACGTTCGCCACCAGCCACTCCCGGGCAGCGGCATGACTGGAAAATCCGGCCAGGGTGGTGCGAAGGGATCGATGGCTGAACATTGACCGGGCAAGGCATACATACTCCGCTTTCCGCTGGTTGAACCTAACGCCCACCAGCTCTTCTTGAACCTGGCATGGCTCTCCAGAAG
>DAIO01000067.1:7452-16305 GCA_002498745.1 Methanosaeta sp. UBA533
ATGCAGATCCTGGACAGAGAGGGGCTCGCTTTTTGCCCTCTCCTGGTTTAATTCTTCTGTGATCTTTGATTTCATCCCTCTTGACCTCTATCTCCGGATTATTTAGCCATTGTGCAGGGCAAAAGCTATTAGCACCAAGGATTATGCCTGCCATCGAGCATGGCAGAAGATTCTCTATCCCAGCATCATCCGCATGAGCAACAGTTCCGCCTCCACTCCAGCTTTGCTCCCTGCGGCTCCCAGCCGGAGGCCATAGATCAGCTTGTTTTGGGCCTGCGAAGGAATGAGAGGTTCCAGACCCTGATCGGGGTCACGGGCTCAGGCAAGACCTATACGGTAGCCAATGTCATTTCACAGGTTCAGAAGCCTACCCTAGTGATCGTCCACAACAAGACCCTGGCTGAGCAGCTTTACAATGAGTTCAAGGAGTTCTTCCCGGATAACCGGGTTGAATATTTCATCTCTTATTATGACTACTATCAGCCGGAGTCGTATATCCCCTCAAAGGATCAGTATATAGAGAAGGACTCTCTCATCAATCCCAAGATCGAGCAGATGAGGCTGGCCACCACCGCCTCGCTCCTCTCCCGCCGGGATGTGATAGTAGTGGCTTCCGTCTCTTGCATCTACGGCCTGGGCAATCCCGAGAACTTCCAGAGCATGGGGTTTGAGCTGAAGGTGAATGAAAGGATCTCCAGAAAGGATATCCTGGAAAGGCTGGTGGACATCCTCTATGAGCGCTCAGACCTGGACCTCTCTCCGGGACGCTTCCGGGTCAACGGCGAGACCATCGATATCATCCCCGGCTACTTCAACAACATCATTCGTATTGAGCTCTTTGGAAATGAAGTAGAGAGGATCTCTGAGGTCGACAGGATTACCGGCAAGAGAGTTGAGGATATGAGCTACTTCTTCGTCTATCCGGCCAGGCATTATGTCATACCGGAAGATGAGCTGAAAGCTGCGGTCGACTCCATAAAGGCGGAGCTGAACGAGAGGCTTCAAGAGCTTGGCATGATCGAGGCCCACCGGCTCCGGCAGAGAACAATGCATGACATGGAGATGATAGAAGAGACCGGAAGCTGCAAGGGAATTGAGAACTACTCCCGCCATTTTGACCGCCGCCAGCCAGGAGAGCCTCCATACTGTTTGATCGACTATTTTCCCGATGACTTTCTGCTCATAATCGACGAGAGCCATCAGACCCTCCCCCAGCTCCGGGCGATGAACAGAGGCGACCGGTCCCGCAAGAAGAACCTGGTGGATTATGGCTTCCGGCTGCCCAGCAGCTATGACAACCGGCCGCTCGATTTTGAGGAGTTTGAGCGGTTCATGAAAAATGTGATATTCGTCTCCGCCACCCCAGGAGACTATGAGCTCGAGCATTCGAAATCCCCAGTGGAGCAGATCATCCGCCCCACCGGCCTTCTCGACCCAGAGGTGGAGGTCAGGCCCATCGATGGGCAGGTGAAGGATGTGATGACGGAGATCGCCAAAGTGATCTCGAGAGGGGATCGAGCACTGGTTACCACCCTCACTAAAAGGCTGGCAGAGGAGTTGACCGATTATCTGAGCCAGAATGATATTCGGGCCCGCTATCTGCACTCGGAGATTCAGCCTCTGGAGAGGACGGAGATCATCCGTGAGCTGAGGCTGGGCAAATTCGATGTCCTGGTGGGAATCAACCTCCTCCGGGAGGGGCTGGACATCCCGGAGGTGGGGTTCATAGGAATTTTAGACGCAGACAAAGAGGGATTCCTCCGGGATGAGAAGAGCCTGATCCAGACCATCGGCCGGGCCTCAAGGAACGCCAACTCCCGGGTGATCCTCTATGCGGACCGGATGACCGGCTCCATAAAGAAGGCGATGGAGACCACGGAGAGGCGCAGAGCTCTGCAGATGGCCTATAACCAAAAGCACGGCATAATCCCCCAGACCATCAAGAAACCCATCCGGGAAAAGGTAGTGGAGATCACCGACACCAGGCATATTCCAAAATCGGATATTCCAAACGCGATCATCGAGCTGGAGGCGGAGATGATGGCAGCGGCGGAGCGTCTGGAGTTCGAGAGGGCAATTCAGCTTCGGGATACCGTCCGCAGGCTGGAGAGGGAGTTGAAGGTGGCTTGAAAAGAGACCAGCATTTGCATCTCCCTTTCCAGAGCTGTGAATTCAAAGGGCCCCAGTGATCAGATGAGCGCTGGAATAGAAGCTAGGGAGGAAGAGGCCCAAAAAGAGATAACCCGAGGTGTTTCCCTGTTGATCGGAGAGCCGAAAAAGGCCCTCTTGAAGCTCTCCGGGCCTATGATCGTCGCCATGTTGATCCTTGCCGCCTACAATCTGGTGAACGCCATCTGGGTGGCAGGCCTGGGATCGGATGCCCTGGCGGCAGTTGGATTTGTGAGCCCCATATTCATGGTGGTGATCGGCCTGAGCAACGGCCTGGGGGCAGGGGTCTCTTCCTCCATCTCCCGCAGGATTGGAGCGAAGGACAAAAGGGGGGCGGACAATACCACCATGCATGCCCTCCTGCTGGTTTTGATGGTCTCAATGATATTGACAGCAGTCCTCCTCCTAACCTTGGAGCCTCTCCTTTCCGCAATGGGCGCAGGCTCCTCTCTTGGTCTGGCCATGGAGTACGGTAATATCGTCTTTTCCGGATCCATATTTATGGTCTTCACCAACATCGCTTATGCCATCCTGAGAGGAGAAGGGGATACAAAACGCACCATGTATGCCATGGGCGCGGGATCGCTGATAAACGCAGTCTTGGATCCCATTCTGATCTACTGGGCGGGGATGGGGATAGCAGGAGCTGCATGGGGCACAGTCATCTCTCTTTTGATCGTGGCCATGGTACAGATCTACTGGCTGATCGTCAAGAAGGACACCTACGTTTCCCTGTCCCGGAATGCCTTTGTCCCCAGCAGAAAAGTGATGAGTGACATCCTCAAGGTGGGGATTCCGGCCAGCGTCGAGTTTCTTCTCTACTCCATAGATGCCATCATCATCAACAGCATGCTGGTCCGGGTTTCGGGAACGGACGCTGTAGCCGTTTATACTGCAGGCTGGAGGGTGATAATGATGGCCACCATTCCCCTGATCGCCATTGCCACGGCAGAGATCTCTGTGGCAGGAGCTGCAATCGGCGCCAGAAGATATGGCAACTTGCCGGTTATTCACAACTATTCCACAAAGCTTGGCTTCGCCATTGGAACGGTCACCGCCCTCATCACCGGCATATTTGCCCCTCAGATAACCATGTTTTTCACCTATACCCCTGAGAGCGCTCATCTTGCCGGAACGATGGTGGCATTCATGCATGTCATGTGCCTGTTCTACCCATTCATGTCTCCAGGAATAATGTCCGCCAGCCTCTTCCAGGGGGCGGGCAAAGGTCTCACCTCCCTCTTGCTCAATGTCCTCAGAGATGTGGTCCTCATTACAATGGTGGCCTTCATCCTGGGAATGGTTTTGGGGCTAGGTCAGGAGGGGATATGGTGGGGAATCGTGTTTGGAAACATAGCAGGCAGCCTCCTGAGCTATTTGTGGGCCAGGCTCTATATAACCCGGCTGATGAAGGTTAAAGGGACAGCATAAGATACAAAAGACAGAATGATGATTTCTGGGGAGGGCAATCCAGGGTCTTTTTATGCCCTGTGAACTGTGAACGGGCAAAGCTTGATACACTGGAATCTGCACCTATTAGCCTATGGCAGCATCCTCTCTCCTCTCAGTCATCTGCATCTGGGGCAGAAAAGAGATATTGAGCGAAGAAGAGGAACGAGAGTGGGCAAAGGAGATGATTCGAGCCTCCATTCATCAGACGGCAATAGAGCCAACCTTAAAGAAGATCGTGATCAAGAAGAAAAAGCGATGGTGGCAGTTCTGGAGATAGATGGGTGGGCCTGAAAGGAATTGTGACCGGCCTTGAGGCCCTATTATCCGCGTCCCTTTGACCGGTTGCCGGGATGTGTGGAGACTGGACTGACCGGTTTATATAGTTTACAGGTCAATTAATCTATTATGCCGGGGAAGCTGAATCCTTCCGGAAGGCTGCTTTATGGCGGAATAGCAGCCTGTCTGTTCATATTAGGGCTCGTTTTGATCGTGCTCTTGTTCTGGCTGGTGTTCCCGGTCATAATCGGATTGGGGCTGTGGTTTTTTGCATTGTTATTCCTAAATCTGGCGATGAAGGGGAGGACATTCAGGGACTGGAACGAGGAAAAGATCGCCAAAAGGGTGCTGGCCAAAAAGAGGGGATGAACTGGGTATTATGTTTTATGCGCTCGAGCCAAAGCAGCGGAAACCTCACTGAGTAGCACCTCTTCCCCGCTGACCGCTACGCCCTGCTCTTTCGCAGCCTCTGCAACCTTTTGTCCTATCGCCAGCACCCACTCTTTGTAGGCAGCAGCCTCTTTTGAAGAGACCTTGGTAAGGGCGGCTGTGGCCGACCTGCAGGCCTCGATGGTCCTAGATCTATAGCCATTCTGGTCCTTCTTGAATAGATCCTTCTGCTCATCGATCAGCTCTCTTCCTCTGGATTGGATCTCGCCTGACAGTATGCCGACCAGATCGCTGCTGGCAGAAGCTGCAAGCTTGGCCGGCTCAGTGATCAGCGCCTTAGATTCGTGAAACGTGCCCAGTAATGAGGGTGCGGCCAGGACAATCGCCATTGATACGGCATAAGGAAGGCTGACCAAGCCCCTCCATTCCTCAGCGGTAAAGCTCTCTTTTATTCCCATAATCAAATCCTCTGCATGAATCAAATGAACCCGAATCCATGCTAATGCTGGTATTGCCGTCTTTCTATATATCGATTGTGAGATATCGGTTTTTGGTAAATGATCATACATACTCAATGGTGCAGCACTCCTTATTGACAGCTATATGTTCAGCATTGGCAGACTTAGTAAGAGTTACTTTGACCTTCCCATCAAAGGGAATCTTATCGGCAGGGATCATCAAGTAGCCAATTGCCTGGTAGCCCCAACCCATGGTGTCTGCAGGCATCTGGAACTCAGGATGGGTGTTCTTCAGCGAAACGGTCGAATTTATGTTCCTGGTTCGAGTTTCATATGTTATCCTCACATCGGTTGAATATCCGCTGCCTCCGCCGTTTCCAGAAGGACGAGTTACCAGAGGAGCAAGATAAATGTAAAGCCTCCGATTGGTGGGCAGATTATAAAAAGTCCAGGCTGCAGATTGACCGGGTTGCGTCAGCCAGGTCCAGCCAGATACATTGTTGCCGAGGCTTGCAAGAAAATCAGCCTCGTTTGTCACAGAGGCTACATTTACTGGGCCGTATTGAGCAACCTTGGCGGGAATGGTTCCTGTGAGTGTCGTCCAGTTGTAGTCATGCGGGCATAACCAGCTGGCGGCATTTTCGGGCATCTTCATCCATCCAGAGAGGAGGGTGCGGTTTGCCGCATCGTCCACAAGGGCGCATTCCCTGGTCAAATCATTTTTAACCAGGTTTTGGCAGTCTCCTGATGCCCCTGAATGCCACTTTGTGCAGCAACGCTCATTCTCAAAGCCCTGGCAATTGCTCCTTACAGTAACCAGTGTGCAGTCTTCCGGGCAAGGGCCATATGGACCCAATATCTCCCAGCCATCGGGCGGCGTGCAGTCCATGCACTCATCCCCTGGCAGGAAACTCGCACATTGCATCGTATCATTGTTGACTATCAACTGAAGTGGCAATGGAGCAGCAACGACAATTCCAGATATTATGAAGAATGCCAGGATGGCCGCAATATTAACGATATTCATACATGACAATTGTTGATAACAAGTATTTTTTATTTTCCATCATGGGGTGAACAGGAAGCGATCAATCGACTCCTGCATCCATGTGAGCTCTTCCGGAGTCAGGATATCCCGGTAGCGCTCGAACAATCCGGCCATATCCGGCTAGTAAATCACTTCTGGCATCCTAAATCAGATATCGGTTAATATTTGGTTTGGCTTTGAGCATAACTTGATATTCCGGTGAGTTGATAGGTATTTTGGCTCAGCCCATACTGAGCGATTATCGGAACGCGTCCGTTATCTCCCTTCCAAACCTTTTTATATATCCACTCTCTTGTGAGGAGGGAAAACCTGATGACTGGACGCTGCGAGAGAGCCATCCTTATCCCGTCCTCTCTCACCATGGAGAGCAGGGATACGCGTGTCAACACGCTCAAAGTTGGCCAGATCGCAAGGGCAGCAGCAGTCTTCCGTGTAAGCCGCATAGTGATCTACCGGGACCAGGAATACAACGATTCCCGGTTCATATCCATGATCCTGCGCTACATGGAAACCCCCCAATATCTGAGAAAGCTGCTCATCCCCCGCAAAGAGGAGCTGCGCCACGTGGGAATGCTGCCCCCGCTGCGCACAAGTCATCATCCCATCAACTCAAAATCAGAATCGCTCAAGATTGGCGAGTTTCGCGTCGGAGCAGTCGTTGAAAGCGTCGGATCTGATGGCGGCGTATGGGTGGAAATCGGAATCAATCGCCCAATTCCCCTTCGCACCGGAGAAAAGTATCCGGTAGGGCAACGCCTAAACGTCAGAATCTTTTCGCAGGAACCGCTCGCCGCTGAGCCTGTGGACCAGAAGGATATACCCCATTACTGGGGGTACGAGACCGAGGTAGTGGATAGCCTGGAGAGCTATCTGGAATCAATGAGAGATACCCGGATCGTTCTTGCCTCCAGAAGCGGTCGGGCTATAACGCCCCAAATACTCCAGGAGTTGGTCCAATCGGGCTGCAAATGCGACCTTGCGGTGGCCTTTGGCTCACCCGCACGAGGGCTAGATGCGTTCTTGAGTAAAGAATCAATGAAGAGGTATGAAATGATCAACACCATTCCCCATCAGGGAACAGAGACGGTTCGAGTGGAGGAAGCGGTTTTCGCCACCCTCGCCCTTCTCAACCTGATGAGTTTGGAGGACTAAATGGCAACAATACACCGACCTAGACGAGGTTCGCTGGCCTACAGCCCCAGAAAGAGGGCCAAGAGCGAGGTCCCCAGAATCAGAAGCTGGCTCGAGGAGGACAAGGCCAGGATAGCAGGCTTCGCCGGCTACAAAGCAGGCATGACCCATGTTATGATGATAGATGACCGACCGCGCAGCCTCACCGAGGGCATGGAGATCAGCACCCCCGTGACCGTTCTTGAGGTCCCCCCCATGAACGTGGTGGCTGTGCGCGCTTACGAGAGCTACAATGGCGGCCTACGCCCGGCAGGCGAGCTTTGGGCAGAGAACCTAAGCCCGGAGCTCTCCCGAGCGATGACCGTTCCCAAGAAGACCCGAGGAACCGCTCCCGGAGATCTGGTCGCCCTGGGCGATGATATCGCCGATGTCCGCGTCCTGGTGCACACCAATCCGTCACTCGTATCCGGAATTCCCAAGAAGGTTCCTGAGATCATGGAGATGCCGATCAACGGCGGCTCGATGAATGACAGACTCTCCTTTGCCCAGACGCTGCTGGGCCAGCAGGTCCCGATTTCCAGCGTATTTGAGCTGGGCGACCTGATGGACACCTCTGCCGTTACCAAGGGCAAAGGCACCCAGGGACCGGTCAGGCGCTGGGGAATCGCCATGGCCAAGAGAAAGCATGCTCGCACAGGCAAAGTCCGCCATGTGGGCAACCTTGGCCCCTGGCATCCAGCCCATATCAGCTGGCGCGTTCCCCAGCTGGGCCAGATGGGCTACCACCAGAGGACAGAATATAATAAGAGGCTCATGTTCATCGGAACCGACGGATCGAAGATCACTCCGGACGGGGGATTCCCCGGCTATGGCGTGATCAAGAACCAGTATATCCTGATCAAAGGAAGCGTCCCCGGCCCCATCAAGAGGCTCGTGCGGATGAGGCATGCCATGAGGCCAGGAAAGAACTTCGTGAAAGCTCCCGAGCTGCTCCATGTGAGCCAGGAATCCAAGCAGGGGGTCTGAGCAATGAAAACCAATGTTATAGATCTATCGGGAAACGCGGCTGGCGAGATAGAGCTGCCAGCAGTCTTTGAGGAGGAGTACCGGCCGGATATCATCAAGAGAGCGGTTCTGGCTGCCCAGGCAAACAGGCTTCAGGCTTATGGGCCGCACTTTTATGCCGGCATGAACACCTCCGCCGTCTCCTGGGGCACGGGACACGGTACCGCCAGGGTTCTCAGGCTTAAGAACGGCAGGAGAGCAGCAGGCGTCCCCATGGCAGTGGGCGGCCGCAGATCGCATGCGCCACAGCCAAACGCCGTCTACAGCGAGAAGGTCAATAAGAAGGAGAGAAGAAAAGCCATCCGCTCAGCTATTGCAGCTACCGCCTCATCCGGCCTGGTCGAGGCCCGGGGTCATAAGTTCTCCCGAGAGCTGCCGGTCGTGGCCAAGAACGATCTCGAGACCCTTAGCAAGACCTCGGATATCATCAAGTTCCTCATGGCAGCGGGCCTCTGGGATGACGTCCTGAGGGCAAAAGCAGGAAGGCACATCCGTGCCGGCAAGGGAAAGCTGCGGGGAAGGAAATACAAAGGCAGAAAGAGCTTGCTCATCGTCGCTGGCAACGACGCAGGCCTGGGAAAGGCAGCCCGGAACCTTCCAGGGGTTGACTTCGTCACCGTAGACATGCTGAACGCAGAGCTGCTCGCCCCTGGAACCCGGGCCGGCAGACTTACCGTATGGACAGAGTCATCCCTTGAGAAGCTGGCAGGAAAAGGCTCCCCGGAGGCAAATCAATGATTATCAAGAGCCCCTATGTTACAGAAAAGGTCACCAGCATGATCGACTCCGACGACACCCTGGAGTTCCTGGTGAACACAAATGCCACCAAGCCTCAAATCAAAAAGGCCCTGGAGGATCTTTATG
>DAIO01000066.1:0-4526 GCA_002498745.1 Methanosaeta sp. UBA533
AGATTGACAGGGCGTAGAATGGTATTCCCGAAATGGCATTGAATGTTCCGTCCAGGGGATCGAGATGAAGGAAATGGTCGGGATTTTCGCCTATCGTCACCTCTCCTCTCTCCTCGCTCAGCACCAAAAAGCCCATGCCCGACGACTGCAATACATCCAGGACCGCATTCTCTGCTGCGCGGTCGATCACCTTGGTGGGAGTGCCGTCTGCACCCATATTCACCATCTGCCCGCCGGACGCGGTGCCGATCATATCCCGGATAGAGGAGGCCACAGCTCTAGAGGCGTCATCGCAAAGCCCCAGAAGTCTGTTGCCGGAGGTGGAAAGTAGCTCGCTCATCCCTCAAGATGTGGTGAGATCACTATAAAAGCTCTCAGTTGAACACCCTCTGTTCAGAACGGTTAGCTTTATTAGATCCTCAATCTGAACCATGCTCACACGTAACACTATGGAGGGAATAATCTGATCTTAGGACTGCCGACAGAGACGTTCATAGGAATCATCATTGTACCAGTATTCATCTCGATTCTGCTCCTGATATGGGCTTTGAGGTGGTGATGGATATGGATATTACCACTTTGGTTGTTGTTGCTGTCTATTTCATAGGGCTCATCGCCATTGGAGCTTTCGCTTCCAAGAAGATCAAAAACTCCGAGGACTTCTTGGTGGCGGGAAGGAACCTGGGATTCTGGACCTTCACTCTTCTCGTGGTATCCAGCATCTGCAGCGGCATGACCATCCTGGGGGTGGCGGGTCTGGGATATGCCACCGGCTGGCCGAGCATCTGGGAGCAGATATTTGTTCCCCTCTGCGCTGCGGTATGCATACTGTTCTTCGGCTCGAAGCTTCACGCGGTCGCCGCCAAGACCGGTTATGTGACCATGCAGGATTATTTTGCCCACCGCTTCTACAGCCCCCGGGGCATTAGAGGCACATCCGCTTTAATCGGCGTCTTCATCTCCATAATCTATCTGGTGGGCCAGTACATCTCCATCAGCATGGTCTTGTCATGGCTCTTCAAGATACCCTATCAGTGGGCGCTGGTGATCGGTGCGGTCATCGTCATGGGCTACACCATCCTGGGAGGGCTCTATGCTATTGGGATGGCCTCATTGATCCAGGGGATGATGATTCTCTTGGGGGTGCTGCTCGTCGGTCCGGCGGTGATCGATGCTGCCGGCGGATTGACCCATGTCAATACTGTCTTAGCGGAGATGGATGTCAATATGACCCACCTGTGGTATCCCCAGGTCCACCCGCCCTATGCCGGCTATGCCTTCATGACCCCCATGTACCTGGTCTCCTTCTTCTTCCTGCTCACCTTTGGCCTGGCGGCAGCTCCTCATGTGGTAAACAATGTGCTGGCCGCAAGAGAGGACCGGTACTTCAAGTGGGCTCCCCTTGCCGCGTTCGTCATCTATGCGGTGATCATGTACATTTGCAAGATCACCGGATATGCCGCTCGATCCATGACCCAGGAGGGGATGATCGCCATGCCTACCGGGGTCTCCAATCCTGCAGACTACTCTTTCATTGTGGCCTCGGAGTATGTCTTCCCGGGGATATTCGCCCCTCTGGTGGCGGTGATAGTCCTATCCGCAGTGATGTCCACAACCGACCGTCTGATGCTGACCATAGGAAGCTATGTCAGTTGGGACATATACCGGCAGTTCATCAACAAGGAGGCCTCGGAGAAGTCGATCACCCTGCTCAGCCGGGCGGCAATAGTCGCCTCTACGGTTATCACTCTGTACCTGGCCTGGTCCAATCCCCCGGAGCTATTGGCCTGGCTGATCTGGATGGCCATCGGGGTGATGCTGGCCTGCTTTGTGACACCGCTGTTCGCCGGGCTGTACTGGCGGCGGGCCACCCGGGAGGGGGCTCTGGCCTCGATGATCGTGGGCCTGGTGGGGACGTTCGCCTTCAGCTATTATGCCAAGTTCATTGCCCCCATGCCCATGCATCCCAGCATGTATGGATTTGTCCTCGCAGTGGCGACAATGATCGTGGTCAGCCTGGCCACGGCCAAGCCCTCGAAAAAGCTGCTGGATGAGACCCGGACGGGAATGTTCATCCGCGGAGAGGAGGAGCGAAAAACCAGGTCCTGAATAAGGCGGTTGAGAATCCTCAGAATAGCCCAAAAGGTCGCGAGCAGCCCGGCAGCCGGCCGGGCTTGTTCGCCCGGGCTAAGCGATAAGATCTAATATGACGAGCAGATAGTAAAGGGGCAGGGCCCGTGGTCTAGCTGGTTATGACATCGCCCTTACACGGCGGGGATCACGCGTTCGAACCGCGTCGGGCCCATCTTTTCTTTTTCCTATATTATATCAAGATCTCTTTAGATCAGGAGCATTGAGAGGATTCCAGCCAGGGCCATGGGCAGAAGGATGACGGCTGTGCGGTTGCCGAATTCTCTGCTGCCCAGGAGATAAGCCATTCCCAGTTTCACCAGGGTGTTGGCGATCACCGCCAGGGTGATGGAGGTGGCAGCCACGCTGGGGGTCAGGGTCGACCGGGCTAAGGTGGCCATGCTCAGGGTGATGGCATCGACATCCACGAGACCTGAGATTATGCTGGCGGCATAGATTCCCGTATCCCCGAAGTACAGGCCGGCAAGGCGGGAGATGATCAGGACCAGGGCGAAGAGCGAGCCCAGCTTGAGGGCGGGGAGGATGCGGAAGGGGTCGGAGACCTTCACCTCGCCCCCCTGGGGCGGGCTTTTGCGGTGAGATATGTAGGCAAGGGCAACGCCTACAGCGGTCATGGTCATGAGGGGTATGAAGAGGTCAGCCAATAGATCCCTGTTTATCAATGCGGCAATGAAAAGGACTCTGGGGAAGACGGTGCTGCTGGCGATAGCAGTGGCGAAGACGGCGGAGGACAGTATCTGGGGATTGATCTTCGACTCCTCGGCCAGGGAGGTGGTGACGGCGATGCTCGATGCCAGGCCTCCCAGGATGCCGGTTAGTGTCAGGCCTCTCTCCGCCCCCAGAATGCGGATGAGGATGTAGCCTGTGTAGCCTATAAGGCTGACCAGGATCACGAAGAGCCAGATCTGGCGAAGGTTGATGAGGCCCCACTGGTCCAGGGGCTCCTCGGGCAGTATGGGATATATCACCAGAGCGATGATTCCCATCTTGAGGGTGTCGAGCAGGTCCGTCTCGTTCAAGGCCTCCACGTAGCGGTGGGTGACCGTCCGGGTGGCCAGGATCCAGGTGGTGATGATGGCCAGGGAGACGGCCAGGGCGATCTCATCAGGATCATTGGCCAGCATTCCCAGGACGAATGCAACCACTGCGGCCACGGCGGCTGTGAGATCTATCCTTCCCAGGGAGCTGACGGCGGAGGCGTAGCCCACCGCCACCAGGATGACAAATGAGGAGAGAGCGCCGACGGCAAAGAGGGGGCCATACCGGGCGGCCAGGGTGGCGGAAAGAGCGCCTAAAAGGGAGATCAGGATGAAGGTCCTGAGGCCTGCTACACCCCGGACCTTCTCCTCCGCCAGACGGCGCTGGCGCTCAGTGCCGATGAGCGCTCCTATGAGCATGGCCACTAGAAAGGGGTAGATGTCGACAAAATCCATTTGCTTTCTCTCTTTCATTCTCAAGTTGATAAATTTTTGCTGACTGGATAATTGCAATAAGCTTTAAGCCAATGGGGGCTGTATCCGGAGGGATGGCAAGGCAGAAGATCGGCGATAAGGTTCTAGCTTGCATTCGTATTCTGGAGGAGGAGTATGGCGTTCCCCGGCAGGATCATATCGATCCTCTGGACCTTTTGGTGATGACCATACTCTCTCAGAATACCAGCGATACCAACAGCCTGCGGGCGTTCGCCAATCTGAAGAGGGACTACGGGAATTATGAGTCGCTCCTTTTGGCCCCAACGGAAGAGGTGGCGGACTGCATCCGGGAGGGCGGTCTGGCAAATATCAAGGCCCAGCGGATACAGGAGGTTCTCCTCAGTATCAAGAGGGACCGGGGGGCGATGGATATCGGCTTTCTGGAGGGGATGGATAAGGACGAGGCCATGAGCTACCTCCTGGACTTGCCAGGCGTTGGGCCGAAGACGGCGTCGATCGTCCTGCTCTTTGCCTTTGGCATGCCGTTCATGCCCGTGGACACCCACGTATTCCGGGTCTCGCGGCGGCTGGGCCTGGTTACTGAAAACCTATCGCCGGAGAAGGCGCAAAAAGCCCTGGAGAGGATAGTTCCCCCCGAATGCTACCACTCCTTTCACCTGAACCTGATCCGCCACGGGAGGCAGATCTGCCGAGCCCGTGGGCCAAAGCATGAGCAGTGTGTATTGAGGGAGTGTTGCCAGTGCTTTTTGCAGGAGATTTCTGCAGATGCTGCCAGTAAATCCGTCCGGCAAGAGGCATCTGGAGTGCAGGGCCAAAAGCCTTAAATGATAGAAGGAACCACCCCCAATCCGCGCTCCGGTAGTGTAGCTCGGCCAATCATGTAGGACTCTCACTCCTTCGACTTGGGTTCAAATCCCAACCGGAGCATGGATTTTCAAATGA
>DAIO01000152.1:0-10124 GCA_002498745.1 Methanosaeta sp. UBA533
TACAGCATTTTCGGGACACTACCTTGGATATCTATCTATGCTGGCTATTTTCATAAGAATATTTCGGCATTGTTTGGCCATGATCCATGCGGATTGACTTGTGGGATAACAGGGCCAGCCAATTTAGAGAAGAATCGGCATACTACCGAGCATTGGTCAAATCCGTTAATTTTGACTAATAAATGGATGCAATCGTCTATATGACTTATCGAGTTTTTAGATGCAGCTATGCCATGGAGGAATATATGTGCAATGAGCTTCATCTTGTTCACATTTGCGGCGAGCATGTCATTGGTGAGTGCATCGAATGATTCATTATCTAGTCTGAATTCGTTGATATCCGGTTTCGACGATCCGAGCATGGGTGTTAAGGATCTGGCTTTCTATCTTGTTACTCATAATTTCGACGCAACCCCACATGAAAATCATGTGACGGTTGATTTAGGTGGTAAGATCTACAAACTTGTTCCCAACGGCATGGCGTCGGGACTTTGCGATATTGTGGCTTAATGAAAAAGGAAAAATGAAAAATATAAACTGGATAAAAAAGATCACTTCGTTTTCTTCTTGCTGAAGAACTCGATCGCTTCGGCGAGTTCTCTGTGATCCTTCGCATAGTCCGCGATGTCGATCTTATTCTTGTAGGCTTCGCATGCCTGCACGAGGGCCATCGCACCGGCGCGTGTTCCTCTCGGGTGAGCGTGGCAACCTGCCCCCATGGTCGTGATGAAATCGATTCCGCCCATGACATCGATGAAAGGCTCGAGGAGCGTCGGATTAAGTCCTCCAGAGATGATCGGGCAGCATTTCTTGAGGCCGCGCCAGGAGTCGTCCTCCAGGACAACTTGGTGAGCATCGTCCATCTCGACCATCTTGATGGCATCGTCGTCCTGCGGCGGGATCTTTCCCCAGTTCTGGGTGAAGAAGTGACCCTTGCCCTCGACTTTCAGGATGTTCCTCGCCGCAGTTACGTCCTCCTCGGGACTGCCTGCCATCTTGCCGACGCCTGCCGTCCCGGTGTGGATACCTGATGCGCCTGCCAACCTGGCAAACTTGGAGAGTACCAGCACTGAGAAGCCGATGGGGTTCTCCGGCCTGGTAAAGCTACCGTGGCCCGCCCTGTGGAAGTGCAAAAAGACATCCGGATACCTGCGCCTGAGCGTCTGGACCGCCATCCACCCAGCGGTGATGCCGTCTATGAGGAAAGCGTACGAACCCGGCTCGAAGCCCGCCTCCCTGATCATATCGCACCTTTCTATCATGGTGTCGAAATCGGCCGAGGATACATTGAACGAGTGGACCTTCTTCTTCCCCGTCTCCTTGACCGCCTTATCCATGGCCATCTTGACATACTTGACCATTTTGTCGTAGGGGCAGAAGTCCTGGTCGGCTTGGGGCTCGTCGTTCTTGACGAAGTCGCCTCCGCCCACCCAGAAGTCATAGCAGACCTCGGCGTACTCCGACGAGGTGAGTCCCATCTTGGGTTTGATTATGGTCCCGAGTATCGGCCTGTCGTGGACATTGAGGTAGTTCCTCATGTCGTCGAGTGTATAGCTTGGGCCGTCGTACTGCTCCAGCATGGATGGGGGGAACCAGATGTCCAGGAGCTTGAGAGCCTTGATCTCCTTCATGCCGAGGGCGTTCCCGGCGATGTAGGTCATGATGTTCTGGACGTTGCCGTTCCTATCGAACAGGCGCCAGGGATAGGCGATCCAGACCAGGTTCTTCTCGATGTCGACTTTGTAGACGAGGGCGTTCATCACCCTTGAGAAGGGAGTCTCGGTCTTCACGGCAAAATTGGTGCCTGTTGAGCTCTCAGCTGCGACCTCGGCTGCGGCCTGCATAATGTTGAGCTCGCCGCTGGGTATCAGGTGAAACACAGCCAGAAGATACTCGCCGTTCCTCGGATCAGGAAGATCCATCCTCATATACTGGACCTGTTTCGGGTTGAGCGTTTTTGAGAGTTCTTCTTGAATCATTGAAAAAACCTTCCGATTCTGCATTTAGGGCAGTGCATATATTTGATGTTTCCCTTGCTCATCCGATGACCAGGGGGGAGGGCAGACTGAACCTCCAAAAACTACTTATCCGCATCATCAGATTAAACTGTGTGAATAGGCACTATGAGTTCCTAAGACCACTGGCTCGACTGACGAGGGAATATCGCCGTTTTGAGCGAACAGTATGGGCTCTTAACGCCATTATAATCGCCATCGCGATCTATGCCCTCATGCAGTATCTGGGATTGACCACTCTTATGAAATTCTACTATCAGGACAGCTTTATCCTATCGGCACTGCCTGCCATTGTCTCCATAATTTCAGGAGTTGCTCTAGCCACCTTTTTCAAGAGACGCAAGAAGGCTGACGTCTTTCCGCTTTTAGGCTCCGAATTATCTGAGAAAGCTAAAACCGCCTTTGACAACAAAGATCTTGATTCTCTTCCCATGCAGAGCCTGGCCGAGGAGCTCAAACTGAGTTTGGCAGGAATCAAACCCTCCCAGATTCTGGATAGAAGACAGCTGAGCGGAAGAGTGGTGACTGCCATCCTCCTTTCAGCAGTGGTGGCGCTCTTAGCGCAGGGGAATCTGGTCGAGACCGCAGATCTCCAGTCGATCATCGAGCTGAAGGACAGAGCCGCCGGCATCTTCCAGGAGGATAAACCCCAGCCGGATATAAGCCAAAACATGAATCTGAGCGAAAACCTATTTGGCAATCCATCTCTCGCCGTCCTGAACGAGAATAAGCTTCCTTTAGTCCTATCTCCTGGAACGGGCGCGGGCTCCATCCCCACAAATACCAAACCCGTGGAGAGGGTCTTTCAGCAGTCTCAAGCAGGAGAGGCAGCAGCAGTGCCGTCAGAACTCTATATTGAGAGCCTTCCTCCTGAGAATAGAGAGATTATAAAGAATTACTTCACCCTTCTCTCCCAGAGCGACTGATGATAATCCGGGCCAGCAGCTCCTCCCCTTTTCGAGAAGAGAAGAGAGGCAGCTCCCAATCCTGCAAGATTCTTCCTTCATCGCGATAGATCATTATTCCCCTTCTCTCCCAGGAAGGAGTCTTGGCCAGGTTTATTCCTCTCTGGAAGACCAGCTCATGAATCTCATGCTCTTTCATTCCCCGCAGCCTCTCCATGGCTCCGGCCGGATCGATTCCTTCATCCTGCAGCATATAAAATCCATAAGAGAAGACATGGTTTCTCCAGGTCTCGTTCTGCCGCTCAATTAGGTATTCTCCGATCTCGGCCTTGCACAGGGGAATGGTCCGGCAGTCCATTGAGACGGGCTTTGCTAGCTGGAGAGAGAGAGCAGCAGATAATGAGCCCGCGACGAGGGAATCTATCTTCTCTATCCGTCCCCCAAAGGGAGCAGCCAGGAAGATGAGATTGATCTCATCGGAGAACATGAATGCCAGGAGAGGACTGAGCCCCGAATCCTCGAACAAGCCGCTGGCTGAGGAGGCCATTGCGCTCGCGAAGCCTGCATCGTAAGGCTTCTTGAATCCAGCCAGGATATTCTTGAATCCCCGGCCATCTGCCCTTGCTACCAGAGGGGGACGAGCCCGAAGACCGGAATAGATCTCCCAGTTAGCTGATTTTTGGCTCAGCCTTTGCATTTCTACTCAGGTGCCTGATTATTATGATGTCGCCAACAGCAGTAACCCAGCGGTAAGGGATGACGATCCCTTTGCCCTTGCTATCGAAAAGATCCCGGTTGACGTCTCCTAAAGCCAGGCCGCTTACCACCCCGTTGTCAGGATCTAAGACGGCATCGTCCACCCTGCCCACATAGATGCCTTTCTGAGTATAGACATCCTGTTCCAGAAGCGATGTGATCTCAGCATTCATTTTAATCCCATAATAAAATTAGGGTATTAGATATTAACTTTGCCATCGGCAGATCGAACCGCAAAAGCATATATTCGTCTCCTGCAATCTACTGCAGTGTGAATGGAATAATGAGAATAGTTGGAATATCCGGCAGTCCGAGGAAGGCCGGCAACACCGAGTTCCTGCTGAATGAGGCACTGGCGGTAGCTGCTGAATATGGCTTTCAGACGGAAAGGCTGCTCTGCTCAGAGCTGAATTTCGATTTTTGCAGCGACTGCGGAGACTGCAGCAAAGGCAAACCCTGTCCCAGTAAAGATGATATGCCCGAGGTCCTGAGGGCAATGCAAGAGGCAGAAGGCATAATTGTGGCCTCACCCGTCTACTTCGGAAACGTCACTGCCCAGCTCAAGGCGGTCTTCGACCGGACCATTCCCCTCCGCAGGCAGGGCTTCAGGCTCAGGAATAAGATTGGCTGCGCGATCGCCGTGGGCGGCTCCAGAAACGGCGGCCAAGAGAAGACCCTGGAGAGCATTCATGCTTGGATGCACATCCAGGGAATGATAGTTGTGGGCGATGATGCTCATTTTGGAGGCATTGCCGTTCGGCCAGCAGCAGAAGACCGCATCGGCAGAAAGACGGTGGTGGCCAGTGCCAATAAGCTGTGCGATCTATTGCTCTTGAAAAAGGAGTATGATGGGACCATCAAGGGAGACTGAAGCCTCTTGCAATTGAATGTAATAATTCCGGCCGCTCGGATGTCCGACATTCGGATATCGAGCACAGAGATGCCATGGATTCGGATTTTGGGCAGGAGATTGCCCAAGAGATGACTGATTCCCAATCAGCCTTTGTCCCCGGGGGCAAGAGACAGAAATATCTGGGCAACAGGGGCCTTATCGCCCTTATCGCATTTCTGAGCGCATTCGTTCCTCTATCTACTGATCTCTATCTTCCGGCCCTGCCCGGCATGTCCAAATATTTCCAGGTTTCAGCCGAGCAGGTCAATCTCACGCTGATATTCTTCTTCATCGTTTTTGCCGCGGGAATGCTCTTCTGGGGGCCTCTGAGCGATAAATACGGCCGCCGCCCCATTCTGATAGCTGGCCTTGCCATCTATTCTCTGGCAGGATTCCTCTGCGCCATCTCCCAGGATATCAATCAGCTCATCGCCTTTCGCATCCTCCAGGCTATTGGAGGAAGCTCAGCCTCGGCGGTGGCCATGGCCATGATCAAGGATGTGTACGACAGCCGCAACCGGGAGATGATCCTGGCCTGGGTCTCCTCCATGGTCCTCATATCACCCATGGCGGCACCAGTCTTGGGGGCGCTCCTTTTAGGGTTCACATCCTGGAGAGGGGTGTTTGTGGTCCTGGGAGTCATAGGGCTTATCGCTCTATCTGGTAGCCTGGCCCTGGTGGAGACGCTAAATACAAGATATACCGGCACATTGAGCCAGTCCATTGGGAGGCTGGCAGTGGTGTTGAAAAACCCTGGATTTTTATCCCTGTTAATCGTATTCTCCCTGCTCAGCTTCTCCTCCATGGCTTTCATCGCCTCATCCTCATACATTTACATAGACGGATTCGGCTTGAGCGAGAAGCTCTTTTCCCTCTATTTCGCCTTCAATGCCCTGGGGATGATTGGGGGGCCCATGCTTTATCTGCGTCTATCTAAGAGGTTTCGCCGCTATTCGATTATCATCGCCGGCTTCATCTCTACATTTCTCGGAGGGCTGCTGGTGTACCATCTTGGCAGCCTTCAGCCCTGGATATTCGCATTATGCCTTTTTCCGGCGACGATTATGGGAAGCTGCATCCGGACCCCAGGCGCAAATCTGATGCTGGAGCAGCAAGAGGAAGATACCGGCTCTGCCTCTGCTCTCATGAGTTGTTTTGGAATTTTCATGGGCAGCATAGGCATGACCGTCATCTCTCAGGAGTGGGGCGATACCATTCGGATCTTGGGATTGATGAATATCCTGGTGGGAGTATTGTGTCTTGGCCTTTGGCTTCTCCTGTCCAATAGGCTTTTTGTAAAGCAAATTCCCTGATAAATCGGTTTCATCGCCCCCTGGCAACTCGTATTGGATATTCCCGGCAAAAGGTTTAATTTGTTCATAATCAACGCATAAGATGGAAATTGCCCTGTCAAAAAAAGGATGTATTATGATTGAAATAGACGGCTCCTTTGGGGAGGGAGGCGGCCAGATTGTCAGGACGGCTGTGGCACTCTGTGCGGTCACTGGGAAATCGGTCCATATAAGCAAGATAAGGCAAGGCCGTCCAAAGCCTGGACTGGCAGCTCAGCATGCCCATGCCATTGCTGCTCTGGCCAGCATATGCCAGGCCAAGACATCAGGTATCGCCCCGGGATCATCAGAGATCAGCTTCTCTCCCGGCGAGATTCAAGGTGGCAGCTATGAGATCTCCATCGGGACTGCTGGAAGCACGACTCTTCTCCTCCAATGCCTCCTCCCTGCACTGCTCCGGGCCGATACACCCACAACTTTGTCGGTTCAAGGTGGAACTGATGTGCTGTGGTCTCCAACTGTCGATTACTTCCGGAACGTCTTCTTGCCCGCTCTGCAGTGTTTCGGGGCCAAAGCGAGCCTGAAGCTGGAGAAGAGAGGATACTACCCCCATGGCCAGGGAAATGTGGTCTGCAATATCGAGCCCTCAGAACTCCAGGCCGCTCATATGGAGAACTCAGGCGGCAGGAACGCTGCTCGCGATCGATCTGAAATGGAAATCTCCGGAATATCCCATTGCTCAAACCTGCCCGAGAATGTGGCCAAAAGACAGGCGGATGCAGCGGCTGGAGCTCTTCTGGAGGCAGGCTTTGAGGCCAACATAGCCCTGGAGGTCCTCAGGCTGCCGTCAACTGGTAGCGGCATTACCCTTTGGTCGGATTCTCCCAGAGTCCATATTGGTGCCAGCAGCCTGGGCAAGAGAGGTCTTCCTGCAGAAAGGGTAGGAAAGAGCGTCGCAGAGGAGCTGGCTTTGGAGCTTGCATCTGGCACATCAGTGGATGTCCATCTGGCCGATCAACTGATTCCCTATCTAGCCCTGGCAGGAGGGAGCTATAGCACCCGGGAGATATCCCTGCACACCAGTACTAATATCTGGACTGCAGAGCAATTTCTTGAGAGAAAGATATCAATCTCGCAAAAGCAGATCTCAGGAAAGGAAGTTATGATGCTCGAGGCTTGAGCCTGATATCGGGCTAATGATTAAGCTAGAATAGTAATAATAAAAAAAGAGAAACTCAGCTCGAGCTATATCTTCTCAAATAGCCCTCAATATAATCTCTGATCTCCTCGCCTCTGTAGATCCCAGCATGCCCCTCGCAGAGAAAATCGGCCTCAAGGTCAAGGAGCTTTCTCATGGACCTTCTCCACTCCACCATATCAGAGCCCCAGGAGGGGGAGAACGGGCCGTGTATGTCCTGGCCGAAGAGAACCCTGCCTTCGGGCGTATCGATATAGACCGAGATGCTTCCGGGAGTATGGCCAGGGGTATGAATGAACTGGAAATCGATCTCCCCCAGACGGATTTGATTATGCTCGCCGGTGAGAAGGGTATCCAGCTTGACCGGCTTGTAGTCAACACCGTACATGCTGGCGGCAGTCAGCTCTTTATTCTCGCCCTCTATGCCCGCCCGGTCCAGCTCATGGGCGATGATCTTGCTGCCGTACCTATCCCGCCAGAGGTGAAGACCGCCGATATGATCGATATGGCAGTGGGTGGCAATGACGTGCCAGACCTGTGCTGGCTCGGAGCCCAGAGATCTGATGTTCTTCTCTATCTTATCATTTCCATATCCTACACCGGCGTCTATCAAGACCAGACAGCTCTTTGCATCGACAAGATAGACATATGCATCCTCGGAACGGGAGAGATTCGGTCCCCCTACCGCATAGATCCCATCGCAAATGGCTATTGTTTTACTCATTGCACTTCCCCTTGATTGTATCCGAATTTCTATTGGGACGGGTTAATTCTTCTTCATAGACTCTTCTTCCTTCTCCATCCTCAATGATCTCAGCTTTCTGATGCTGAAATAATACTCAACGAGCAGGGCGATCGCTGCCAGGGCGAGGATGGATATGATTATCGCCAAGGCTTCAAGGGCATTATCCCGATAGTAGTTCACCTCGATATAGGATACCTTAGTGGTATTATACCAGGTGAGAGCACTCTTTTTTTCTGCGCTCGCGATCATGTCAGGTGGGGGCCAGGCTATTCCCAGCAGGCGGTCTCCAGTGGTATAGCCTTCTGGCAGGATTACTCTTACCGGTCCTTTATCTCGGATTGATATCACAAACTGTTGGCCCTGTGAAGTCAAGTTGTAGACCAGCCTTCCCTCGACATGCCTTTCAAAGTTCAGGCTGTAGATGAAGTTGCCCTGCCAGAAACTATGGCTGCTATTTATCTTAACCATTCTTCCGGCTCCATCATAAAGGGTGATATTATCCACCTTCTCTGGCAGGGTGAGATTAAGCCGGCTGGCATTGACCGGTACTGTAACCTCGGTCACCAACTCGCCCAGACGATATACCGTGCCGTTGAACTCCCCATCTGCGCCGCCGTTCATAGATGCAGTGACATTATGAATTGTGGAACCATTATGCCCTGCAAGGGCGATGCTGTTCGCAGTGCTGTTTATGGATTCAGAGAGATCAAAGTCGGCAGTGCCCTCGTGTATCCCGTCTGTCGGCCCTTTGATCTCAGCAGAGGAGGTAGGGGCAGAGAGAATGGCCGCTATCAGGGCAATCAGAAGCAGTATGCTATTTTCAGTGGTAGTCTCGTTCATCTTTCATACTCTGAAAAGCGCCCCCGCTTTATCAAATGCTCGCTTGTTTTTGCCTTAGCTTAAAATCTGAAGATAAATGAGTTCGGTCGTTCTGCTATAGATGATCTTATGATAATAGATGAAAAATTTTCACACATAATATACGAATCCGATATCTTCTTATAACCAAAGGATAATTAACCTAAAGGTGTTTCTATGCACATTCCTGATGGCTATTTAGGGCCCTATACCTACGGTGCATTATGGATAATAATGATCCCAATATGGATCTACGCCGGAAGGCGGTTGGGCAACGAACTCAGATCAAGGCAGGTTCCCCTGCTTGCTCTCTCCGCTGCATTTTCCTTCGTGATTATGATGTTCAATGTTCCTATACCCGGTGGCAGCACGGGCCACGCAGTGGGAGCAGCGATAATAGGAATAGTTCTGGGACCCTGGGCAGCGGTAATATCAGTGACAGTGGCTCTGGTATTGCAGGCCCTGATATTCGGAGATGGGGGGATCACAGCCATTGCCGCCAACTGTTTCAACATGGCCGTAGTGATGCCCTTTTCCGCATATTATATCTACAGGATAGTGAGCGGAAACAGTGATATCGCATCTTCACGGAGGGTCATTGCCGCAGCAATAGCAGGATATGTATCTCTTACCCTGGCAGCAGCTCTGACCGGCTTCATGTTTGGAATTCAACCCCTGCTCCATCAAACAGCAGAAGGAATTCCCGTCTTTATGCCTTATCCCTTGAATATCACCATGCCTGCAATGATACTGGAGCACGTGCTCGGATTTTCCATTCTCGAGGCCTTGGTCACTGCTTTGATCTTTGCCTATATTCAAAAGACCGATGCCACCCTGTTTTATGGAGAGGTGTCCGCCAGAGAGAGGATAAAAATGGGAAGAGCAGGAACATTGTGAGGAAAGAGCATGGACAAGACTACAAGGAACCTGATAATAGGCCTGGCTGCGCTCATCATCATTGCCCCGCTCGGCCTGCTGGCAGTGGGGGAGACCTTTGGAGAATGGGGAAATGAGGAGCTAGAGGAGAAGATAGGCTATGTTCCAGAAGGCTTAGAGGAGCTTTCATCCCTTTGGAGCGCGCCAATGCCAGATTATGCCCTGCCCGGGATGGGAGACTCAATGACCGCAGCGTCTGCGGCGTACATTCTCTCCGCGGTGATCGGAGTTATCATTGGGGGTGGCCTGCTATACATTCTGGGAAAGAGGATCGCAAAGGATTAGTACTCCTGTGAGGACAAAGCATTCCTGCCTATAGGCTATAACAAAGGAGCATATGATTCCGGATTGGATGAGAGAGGTAGATGCTGGCCCCTTCCAGTTTCCAGAGACAACCCACGGCAAGAAAGGGTTTGTGGGAAAGACAATAGACGGGATATTCGGCTTTATGGAGGAGGCATTCGTCTCTGAGGCCAGTTCCCGCCTGCCCGGCGTTCTGCAGAGCCTGGACCCAAGGGCGAAGCTGA